>DASVPJ010000004.1:0-42256 GCA_036382875.1 Mycobacteriales bacterium | reverse complement strand
GGTCAGGCAGGCGGAACGGCTGCCGGAAGGGTCTCGCGAAGGTGGTCCCTCGGGTGGTCCCTCGGTGGCCCACCCGAGGGACCACCTCCGGCCGGATCGTCAGGACGCCTCGCGCTCGCGGCAGCGCGCCCGCAGCCGGTTCACCGTGCGCCGAGTGACACGCAGCCGGAGGCTGATCTGCCGCGCCGTCTCGCCGTCCTCGGTCCATCGCGCTACGGCGTTGAGGATCGCTTCCGACCGCCCGCGGCCCCAGGTCCGATCGATGCTGACGACCTCCGGACGCAAGAAGTCCTCAACCGCTACGACCGGCTCCGGCTGACCCGCTTCGCGCCGCCACTGAACGCGCTCGTCCGCCGTCAGGCCGCCGGCAACGCCGTCCACCGCGTTAACCAGCGCCCACGCTCGACACTGCCGCCGCACCGCGCAGCCGCCGCAGATCGCCAGCGCCTCGTCCGCGCGCTGATCGTCCGAGAACACCGCCGGCCGTCCGGCGCACCGCGCCCGCTGCACCCACGACGAGTACGGCTCGTCACCGGCGCGCCCGCTGGTCAGCGTCGGCGCGCACACCCGCTCGTCTACCGCTGTCATACGCCGCCCCTACGCCGCGTCGATCGCGCGAGCGAGCGACTCGGCGTCGTACGTCGAGCAGGTGGAGACGACGACATGCAGGCCGGCGAGGTCCTCGGCCGCGACGCCGAAGGCCGCGAGCTCGCCGGCGACGATCGCGGCCCATGCGGTCACGGCGAGCGTGTCGCGTGCCGCGGAGAGCGAGTCGCCGAAGGCGTAGAGGCCGGCGAGCGGGCTACCGGCGTCGTTCACCTCGGCTCGCCAGGCGCCGGCGTTGCCGGGGTCGTCGTGGATGGCGACCGCACGCAGAACGAGATACGTCCTGCTGCTGTCGGTGGTCAGGGTCGGGTGCGTCATGCGTCCTCCAAGGGGAGCGAGTCGAAGGCGGCGCAGGAGCGGCGACGTGCGGCCGTAAGGTGTGCGCCGTGCCACGGGAGATGCCGTACGAGGGCGACCCGCCGCGGGTGCGGTTCGGGCGCCAGGTGCGTGAGTTGCGGCAGCGCGCAGGGCTGCGGCAGGCGGACGTCGCCGCCGCGGCCGGCATCAGCGTCAACTACCTGAGCGAGATGGAGAACGGGCAACGGAACCCGACGCTGACCGTGATGCTCGGCCTTGCGTACGCGCTCGGCGTCAAGCCGCGCGATCTGCTCACGCCGTTCGACACCTGATCGTCTCATTCCCACCAGAGTCTCAGTTCTCCCACGTTCGACTACGGCTCCGAAAGACCCTCCCGAACATCTGTGGATGCTGATTTCGGCACCTGTGGATGACCTCGCCACCCCGCCTCCGCCGCACCCCCGCTGACCCCGCCCGCTTCTTCTCGGTCCTGACGAGGGAGTGGGACTAGGTCGGGGGTGCGAAGCAGCGCCGACCTAGTCCCACGACCGCGTCCCCCGCAGCGCAAAGCCGCAGGTCAGCGGGGGTGCGGCGGAGACTTCAAGATTCTTTAGGGGTGCCTCGCAGGGTGACCCGGACCCCGGTGACCCTGCGAGTCACCCTGCGAGGCACCCCAAACGTCGACTTTCGAGACCGTCTCGCCGGCTCCCCGAGACCCGCTGAGAGCGCCGCGGGCCGCGCGCTCCGCGGGCAGGCCTCGGCCTGCCCGCTTCACCTGACCGGAGGGGCCGCAGGGGCCCGCGGGTCAAGACCCGGCCGAAGGCCGGCCGCGTAGCGGCGCGCAGCGGTCTTGACGCGTGGGGGGCGGCCCCTCACCCTGCGCGGCCCGCGGGGCTCGCCACTTGAGACTCACGTCGCGACGGCGTGTCGTTTAGCCGTGGCTGCCCCGTGACCTGAGACTGTCCGCGTGTCGCGCATAACGTCGCCAGCCGCCGAGCCGCTCAAGGTCGTTGACTTGTTCTGCGGTGCCGGCGGCCTGTCAGAGGGGTTCCGGCGCGAGGGGTACGTCGTCCTTGGGGGCAGCGACTACGACCCCGACGCGATGGCCACGTACGCGGTCAACTTCCCTGACGCAGTTGCCATCACGGGGGACATCCGCGAGGGGGACATCCGAGCGCAGGTGGTTGAGCTCGCCAAGGACGCTGACATCGTCGTCGGCGGGCCGCCCTGCCAAGCGTTCTCGCAGGTGCGCAACCACTCGCGCCTGATTGACGACCCGCGCAACTCCCTGTACCGCGAGTTCGTTCGGGTTGTCGCCGAGGCGCAGCCGCGTGCGTTCGTGATGGAGAACGTACCGGGACTGGCACAGATGGGTGTGAAGGAACAGGTCCTAGACGACCTCGGCTGCGACGGAAGGTACAAGGTAGCGGCACACCTTCTCGACGCCGCCGACTTCGGAGTGCCTCAGACGCGCAAACGGCTCGTCTTCGTCGGAGTGCATTCGGACCTGCTTGTCGACCCGCCGACCGTGACGGGGAGCGGCGCGAGTGCGTCTATCACTCTCCTGCGTGAAGCACCCGCCAGCGGTGCGTACCGCCTCGGCCTACGGAACGACGACGCAGCACAGTCACTCCTCGACAAGTTGTGCGACCCCTCGGACCTAACAGTCGTCTCGGCGCAACAAGCGATCGGCGATCTTGAACAACTGCAGGCGGGGCGGCGTGAGGACACGCTCGGGACCGCACTGCTACCGCCGGCCGGGTCCGCCTTTCAACGGTTGATGCGGCGCGGGTCCCGGCGAACGCTTGCAAACGTGAGTGTTCCTCGACTAAACCGCGACACCGAACTGCGACTAGGCGGCGTACCGCCGGGCGGCAACTTCCGCGACTTGAGTCACGACCTGCGACGCCGGTACATCACCGGCCGCCGCTGGGGTCCTGCAGCGGGGGAAGAGCTTGCCCGCCAGCACTACTACGCATATCGGAGGCTCCACCCGGAGCTCTGGGCCTGGACGCTGAACACCAAGGCCGACGCGGCGTATCACTACAGCGCAGCACGCGCGCTAAGCGTACGCGAGTTCGCGCGCCTTCAGAGCTTCCCCGACCGCTTTGTCATCGTGACCGACGCGCGGCGTGGGGACATCCCGGGGCGCATGAAGAACGGCGCCGCTCACAGCCGATACCGCCAAGTGGGCAACGCGGTTCCTCCGCTCCTTGCCGCAGCGGTTGCACGAGCGGTCGGCGACGTGTTGGCGGCGGTGCCCGCCGTACGATCGGTAGCGTGACGGAGCCTGCGCCCACCGGCGACGCCGCGGTCGAGCGCGCCTTCGGCGCCGATAATCGCGGACGTCTGCTCGCGCGGTACTTTGACGAAGTTGCGGTGGAACCAGTCACTGCGGCGTCCGCGTGGCGCCACGTGTATCGACTGTTGCTCTGGATCGATCGCACGACCGGTCTCGCGCACTGCTACGAGAGCGATAAATCACAGCCCGGCAGGCCTTGGTACGCGCGCTCTCTTCGGTTCCACGCATGGGTTGCCGACGAGCTCGGGACCACACCTGCCGATCTTGCAACGGCTATCGATTGGCTGTTCCGCGCAGCCTCGGCCGACCTCGCCAGGGTCGCCGCACAGCGCCGTGGAGTATGGACCACGAAGGCGATCGAGCAGCGCGCCTTGCTCGCTGAACCAGGGACACCGCTTCCCGGCGAAGACAGCGTCCTCGCCGACATGTTGTGCGAGGTGCTATCGCCGTGGCTCACCGAGCGTCCGCCCGACAACACGCTTCGGGATCTCGTCACACGGGTGCAGGCGCACATCGCAACGGAGAACAAGCGGAAGAACTTGGTCGGTGAGGGCTTCGAGGACACACTCGCCGAAGTGCTGCGCCGCATTCCTGACCTGAAGTCACAGTACGCCATCAGCGTGAGAACTTTGCTCCACGACCTACCCGGGTTCAATCGGCAGCGCGATACGGAGAAGCCGAAGCGTGTCGACCTAGGGCTAATCCGCAACGCGGACAGCATGCGCGTACTAGTCAGTTGCAAGTGGAGCATTCGAAGTGACCGTGAGGAGCAGTTCACAAGCGACTTTGAGGCGTACTCGCGTCTAGAAGCGCTGGGCCAAGACTTCCAGTACGTCCTCGTGACTAACGAGTTCGACCCGGCGCGCCTCGCGGCAGCGTGCGAGGCGCGCCGGCAGAACGGACCGCTATTCTCGACAGTGGTTCACGTCAACCCTGCGGGGCCACGTGAGATCTACCGGCTTGAGCTTCCTGGTGCCCGTCGGCCAGACACAGCGGGCGCTGCTCGCGCATCTGGCCACATCGACAGCGGCCGGCTGACTACTCTTGCGTCGTGGCTACGGCAACTCGCCCCCGACTCCTGACGTGACAGCAGGCCGACCTCGGTCCGCCACGCGTGTCAGCCGGGCCGAGTCCGTAAAGTCTTCGTGGGCGGTCACGCCGGGGGTGCGCCGCCGCATGCAGTTGCAGCGGACGCGCGATACGGGACCAGAACTCGCGGTGCGACGCCGGCTGCACGCCATCGGATACCGCTATCGCGTGGACGCGCCACCGTTGGCGGGCCTACGTCGGCGGGGCGACATCGTATTCACCCGTGCTCGGGTGGTCGTCTTCATCGACGGTTGCTACTGGCACGGATGCCCTGACCACGGCCGCGAGCCGCAGTCAAACCAGGACTATTGGTCAGAGAAGCTCAAGGGCAACCGCACTCGCGACGCCGACACCGATGACCGCCTGAGGACGGCCGGCTGGCACGTCATTCGTTGCTGGGAGCACGAACCGGTTCCGGAAGTCGTCAGGCAGATCGCAAACGCCGTGGAAGCGCGACGCGGCGGCTCCGCGCAGAGCGCCGCCGCTCCCTTACGGGAGCCTGGCACAAGAGGAGGCCGGTAAGTGGAGCGGGTCGATTATGAGTCAATGTTGGTGCAAGAACTTTTAAATGCGTACGCGCGCGAGGAGCTGGATATCTCGCCGTGGTACCAGCGACGTGCCGTATGGACGCCAGCCCAGAAGTCGTACTTGATAAACTCTATCTTCGTTGCCACTCCCGTGCCGACCTTGTACATCCGTCACAAGATCGACATTGAGCGTGAGACGACTGTCAAGGAAGTAGTGGACGGACAACAGCGCATCCGTTCGATTATCGAGTACCGAGAGGGCGAGTTTGCCGCCCGTCACCCGTCCCACGGCAAGCGCGTCTATTACAAGGATTTGACAGCAGCACAGAGGCAGGCCTTTCTGACGACGAAGCTCCCAGTGGGCTACCTGATCGGCGCCGACGATGCAGATGTGATCGAGATTTTCGGGCGCCTGAATGCGGTCTCCAAGCCGCTAAACGCACAGGAGAAGCGGGCTGCGCGGTACAGCGGCGAGTTCCACCAGTTCTGCCTTCGCCAAGCGGCGGAACGTCTGCCGATGTGGCGCGACCTCAAACTGTTTAGTGCTGCCGAGATCTCGCGAATGGCCGAGGTTCAGTTCATCGCAGATCTCTCGATGTCGCTGGTGGATGGAATTCAAGACTTTAGTGCGGCACGCGTGGACAAGGCATACGCCCGGTGGGACGAGGACTTCCCGGAGCGCGACGACGTCGAGGATCGACTTGAGCGGGTGTTCAGCATCGTAGTATCGCTACCTCCCGAAGCGGTTCGAGACACGATCGCGAGCCGATCTCCAGTCTTTTACTCGCTCGTTCTCGTGATCGATGAGTTAGACGACCTCTCTAGCGTGAGGGCAGTCGAGGAAGCGCTGTGGGAAATAGATGCAAGGTTTAACGACCCGCGGCCGACGACACAAAAGCCCCGAAAGGATGCGGAGTTCATCCAGGCCTGCACTGCCAGCACGCAGCGCATCAAGAGTCGCCGCACCCGCCACAACTACATCAAGTCATTCTTAGCTTAGGGCAGACATGGCGGGGCCAAAGCTAGAGGTTCCGTATTTCGAGTTTCGCGCGCAATGCGCGCGCCATGTGACCATTGCGACGGCACTCGGATCGATCGCGCCTGAACTCCAACGACTCGTTGCCGAACTTGTGATGATCCGCGTGTTCGACGGCTTTCAAGACGCCTTGCAGGGAATCGCGACGCGTATAGTCTGTGGCGCGCCGTATCTTGATGGTGCTTGCCCCAATCTTCTTGTCTCACCCGCGCGCTCGACGGACGCTGCGGTTGCGATGATGCGGACCCACAACCGCCAGCGGCCAACCGACTTAAAGTGGTCGAAGGCGTCTTACATCTCAGATAACGTACGCCATGTGGTCGCATCGGGTGATCACTTCACGCGCACGCTCGGGAATCACGGCGCAATTATCGCAGAAATGCAGGCGGTGCGCAATCGCATCGCCCACCGGAACGATAACTCCCGGCGCGCGTTCAACCGTGTCGTGGTGCAACGGTACGGCGGGAACAAGAACAACGTAACGCCGGGTCTCCTCCTGCTTACGCCACGGTTCCAGCCGCGCGTCTTGGACGAGTACATCGTGTCATGTCGTGCGATCGTGAAGGCTGCGATCAAGGCATGACGTCTGGTGGACCAGCAGGACGTGACGCGACCCTCGGCAGCCCACCTGTCTGCGACGTCGCCGGTTGTGGTTGTGGGATAGGTGTGGGATGGCGAGGCGAGCTTCGCGCTAGGACGACGGTCAGTCCCCCCGTGACCAGCGGTTTTGCCGCATGGATGCCTTATCGATCTTGACTGCGAGTGGTTGTGGAACTGAATATGACCGACGCGGGGCCGCCGCGGCCCCTGCTCGCTCGGAGGCGTTTGCACAGGTGAGAGGCTAGATCACGTCCCGTCGGGTGTCGTCTCGTAGCACCCCGTATCCCAGGTATGGGATGAACGTGGGACGTGATCGTGCTGCCGAACGTGACGCACCCCTGGCTACCGAGCACCTGCCGTCCCCGCCTGGACATCGTTATGGCCAGGTAGTCATGGATCGCGCAGAACGCATGCAACGGATCCCGCTCCCCCGCCGTGCCACAGTGCGACGAAGGGGGTCGGATGCTCCGGAGGGAAGCGCGCGACGACGTCGCGTTCGCGGCGTGGGTCGAGGCGCACGGCGCCGGCCTGCTGCGGGTCGCGTACCTGCTGACCGGCGACGCGCACCAGGCCGAGGAGCTCGTCCAGGCGGTGCTCGCGCGGGCGCTGCCGCTGTGGGCCACCGTGGCCACCAAGGGCGACCCGCTCGCGTACGTACGCCGCGCGCTCGTCAACGAACGCACCGACACCTGGCGTGCCCGCGGCCGGCGGGAGGCGCTCGCCGCCGACCTGCCGGAACGCCCGCACGCCGACCACGCACCCGCGCTCGACCTCCGGCGCGACCTCCTTGTCGCGCTCCAGACGCTGCCCCACCGCCAGCGAGCCGTCGTGGTCCTCCGCTACCTCGAGGACCTTCCCGACGACGCCATCGCGCGGCTGCTGCGCTGCTCCGAAGGCACGGTGCGCAGCCAGGCCAGCCGCGCGCTCGTCAAGCTTCGCCCGCTCGTCGCGGGCGACGTCCCCGAGGGATGTGCGACATGAACGACCTCAAGGAGCTCTTCGCCGCCACCGCCGACGGCGCGCCGGAGCCGCGCGCGCTCGTCGCGCGGGCGCACGCCCTGGCCGAACGCCGCCGAGCCGGCAGGCACCAACGGACCATATGGACGGTCGGCGCGACGGCCGCGATGGTGGCCGTGACGGTGACCGCCGCGGTGGCGCTGCGGCCGCGGGCGGAGCCGGTCTACGTGGCGCTCGGCGCGGACGGCATCGCCCGCGTCGGCGAGTCGGCGGAGGACTGCAACGGCTTCAGCAAGCGCGTCCCCGGCACGGAGCTGCCGCCCGGCGTCCGCTTGGTGTCCGACGACCCGGACCTGACGCAGGCGCGGCCCGCGTTCGCGCGGCGGATGACGTCGGACTGCTCGTCGGCGGCGGTGCCGCTGGCGCTCGCCGACGTCGACGCGCACGGCCGCACGCGCCGCGCGCTGATGCTCAGCGGCCCGCTCCCGGCGCCGGTTCAGGCGACGGGCGACGCGCGCCGGCCGGTGCGGGTGCGCGGCGTCGCCGCCGACCTGCTGGTGCCGCAGGGCAACGTCAGCGGCGTGACCTGGCGCGACTCCGACGGCCGCGCGTGGGTGCTGCGCGTCACCGGCCTGACGGAGGACCAGACGATCGCCTACGCCGACGCGCTCGACCTGCCGGCGGACGGCTCGGCGTCGCTGCCGGCGGCGCTGACCCGTGGCTACCGCGACCTCGGCACGATCCCGGAACGCCGCGGCCTCACGCAGCACGTCTGGTACCTGTCCTACCGCAACGCCGCCGGCCACGAGATCGAGGTCGAGGGCAGCGAGCACCACGGCCCGGTCGCGACGTTCCTGATCGGCGTGCCGGCGGACCTGAGCCGCGAGGTGACGGTCAACGGCACGCGCGCGGTGTGGTTCACGAACGGCCCGACGTTCGGCGCGGGGCTCCAGCTCCTCCAGTGGGAGGTGTCGCCGGGCGTGCAGGCGTCGGTGTCGGGCGTGGGCCTGACGCTCGACGAGCTGATGGAGCTCGCGACGTCGGTCCACGCGGCGGCGGACGACGACCCCGCCGTGACGACGTCGGAGTGAGGGGTCACAGCCGCCGCAACGCGGTGGCGGCGGTGGCCGACGCGGCCGCGGCGGCGAGCCCGCCGGCGACGAACACGGCGGGTGCGCCGGTCGCGGCCGACACGGCGCCGACAGCGGCGAAGCCGACCGGCAGCAGGCTGCCGCTCACCAGCCAGTCGACCGACGACACGCGGCCGAGCAGGTCGGACGGGACGCGGTCCTGGAGCGCGCTGGTCCAGTAGACGTTGCCGAGCTCGAGCAGCGCGCCGGCGCACGACAGGGTGACGGCGGCGAGCACGAGGGACGGCACGACGCCGAGCAGCGCGACGAACGCGCCCGCGCCGCCGAACGTCACGTGCGTCGCGACGACGAGCCGCCGGGGCGGGCGGCGGGCGGCGAGCACCGCGGCCACGCCGCCGCCCAGCCCCTCGCAGGCGAGCAGCACGCCGAGCGCGCGGGCGTCGAGGCCGAGGTGCCCGCGGACGTACTCCGGGACGAGCACGCCGAGCGGCGCGCTGGCCCCGAGGTTGAGCACCGCGAACGCCGCGAACGACCCGGCGAGCCAGCGCCGCGAGAGGCAGTACGCCACCCCCTCGCGCAGCCCCTCGAACGCGGAGCCGCGCGAGGTCAGCGGGCGCGGCGTCACCCGCAGCGCCGCCACGGCCGCGGCGCTGACGAGGAACGACGCCGCGTCGGCCGCGAACGCCACCGCCGGCGCGAACGACGACACGAGCACGCCGCCGAGGGCCGGTCCGGCGAGCCGGGCGCAGGTGAGCCGGGTCAGCGTGGACAGCGAGTTGGCCGGCACGAGCAGCTCGCGCGGAAGCAGGTCGGGCACCAGCGCGGTCGAGGCCGGGAGGAAGAAGCCGGCCGCGGCGCCGGCGACGACCCCGCAGGCGACGAGGTGCCACAGCCGCAACGCCCCGCCGGCCGCGAGCACCGCGACGAGGCCGACCGCGGCGGCCTGCGCGAGGTCGCAGCCGACGAGGACGGCGCGGCGGGAGAGCCGGTCGCTGGCGACGCCGCCCAGCAGGAGCAGCAGCGTCGACGGCACGAACGTGGCCAGCAGCACGAGCGACAGGCCGCGCGGCCCGCCGAGCAGCAACGCCTGCCACGACAGCGCGACGGTGAACACGCCGTTGCCGGTGAGGGACACGGCCTGCCCGCACCACAGCAGCGCGAACGGCCGGACGCGCAGCGGCGCGAGCACTCCCACCCGACACGGGTTACCACCGGCACGCGCGCGGGGGAACGCGTGTTCACCGAGGGCGCAACGTCGCCCGGTCGCGGCGAGCCGCCGCACGACGCCCTGCGCGTACCCGGCCGGGTCGCGGGCGACCTCGGACGCGCCCTCCCACGACCCGACGCGGATCGTCACCTGGATGGTCCGGCGGCGACGCCGACCACCGGCCGCCGGCAGCACGACCGGCAGCAGGTAGCGGCGGGGTGACGGCGAGCGCGGTGAACGGCGCGGCCGTCTCGGCGTCCGCCGCCTCGGCCGCGCGGTGCCCGGCCAGCGCCCGGTCCAGCTCGCCACCGCCCCGGAGAGCGGCACAGGCCGCGGCCCTGCTCGGCGCGGGCCTGGCGGCCGACGGCGCCCGCGGGCTGGAGTACGACCACGTCGGTGACCGGCATGCCAGAGACGCCGAAGCCCCGCGCACCGGAGGGCGGCGGGGCTTCGGGTGAGCCGGGGACTAGAAGGCGACGCCGAGGTAGGTGTTCGCGCACGGGTTGACGCGCACGTTCGCGAACTGCTTGGTGACGCCGTTCTTGGTCAGCCGCACGACGTAGACCTGGTTCGGCTGGAGGTTGCCGATCCGGTAGTAGCCGTCGTCGCGCCCGGTGCCCATGTTCCACCCGAGGATCGGGTTGAGGTTGTTGTTGTCCGGCGCCTGCGACCACGCGACCGCGCGGTCGAGCTTGGTGCGCACGCCGCCCTTCGTTGCCCAGCCGTGGATGCGGCCGGTCGTGCCGCCGGCGGCGCAGACGAGGGGCAGCGCCATCCGGATCGAGTACGGGTACGGCAGCGCGATGCGGGTGCGCAGCGAGTTGGCGTAGCGGGACTGGTTGTCGCCGGTGTTGCCCGGGCCCTTGGACCACGCCTCGACGTAGAGCTGCACGGCGTTGGCCGGGAGCTTGACGCTCCACGCCTTCTGGCCGGACGTCGCGCCGGTCGCGGCGACCGTGGGGTTCAGCCGGATGTAGTGGCTGTAGCCGCCGCTGAACGGGCAGCCGTAGGTGGACGAGCCGGGCCGCGCGTCGAGCTTGCGGCCGTAGCGGTCGACGGCGTCGAAGCCGAGCATCACGTCGACCACGCGGCCGTCGGTGCCCTGGATCGTGCCGGAGTACGTGCGGCTGGTGCCCACGCAAGGGGCCGCGTGCGCGGCCGGAGTCGCAACGAGCGGCGCGACCACGGTCGCGGCCGCGCAGACGAGGAAGAGGCGGAAACGCATGCTTCCAGTGTCGGTACCGGAACGGCGGTCGTTGAGTCGCGGACGGGTGACGGTTGGCGACGGCGAGCGACTAGGAAGTCACCGCGCGGCGGACGCGAAACGGGGCGAGATGGGAATATCCGCGCACACTCTGCCGGCGCAGCGGCGTCACCTCGAACGCCGTGTCGCCGCGCAGCGCGGACGCGGCGCCGCGGTCGAGCAGCACGGTGCCCGGCCGGGCCAGCCCGGTGAGCCGGCTGGCGATGTTCACGGTCGGCCCGAACACGTCGCCGAGCCGCGCGACGACCGGCCCGTACGCCACGCCGGCGCGCACCTCACGGCCCTGCGCGGCCGACGCGGCGGCGAGGTCGAGGGCCAGCGCGGCCGCCGCGCGGGCGTCCGCGGCGACGAACATCACCTCGTCACCGAGGGTCTTCACCACGCGGCCCCCGGCGTCCGCGACCACCTGCGCGGCGAGATGCTCGAACGACTCCACGAGCGTCGCCAGCTCCTCGTCGCTCAGGCCCCGGGTCAGCTCGGTGAAGCCGACCAGGTCGGCGAACCCGACGGCGGTCTCGGTGGTCGTGTCGGCGGTGACGAACGCCGACTGCGCGGCCACCGCGAGGTGGCGGCGCCACACGTACTCCAGCAACGACGCGACGTCGTCCAGCAGCCCCTCCCCGACCGCGTGCGCGGTGGCGTCGACCAGCGGGTCGGAGAGGTCCACCAACCGGCCGAGGTAGTCGGCGGCGATCCGCGCGTGCGAGTGCGCGAGGCGGGACAGTCCCTGCGCCATCGTGCGGGTCAGCGCCAGCAGCCCCGCCTCGTCCACCACGCCGAGCGAGCGCAACGTCTCCGCGGTGCGCAGCGCGCGCACGTCGCGTTCGGTGAACACGCGGTCGTCGTCGGGGATCTCCGCGAAGCCCATCGCGCGCCACAGCGCGACGGCCCGGTCGAGCGGGACGCCGGCCGCGGTCGCGGTCTCCGCGCGGGTGTACGACGCCTCGCCGACGACGATCTCGCCGATCTCGCCGGCCATCTCGCCGGCCATCTCGCCCGCCGTCTGGTCGGCCGTCTCGTCGGCCATGACGGCGCGGCCGCCTCAGGCCCAGACGGGCTGCGGCTCGGCGCGGCGCTCGGCGAGCGGCACCGGGCCGTCGAACGTCCGGATGACCTCGTAGCGGGTGTTCCGCTCGACCGGCGTGAAGCCGGCGTCGCGGATGACCTCGAGCAGGTCCTCGCGCGTCATCTTGTCGGGCGTGCCGAAGCGGTCGGCGTCGTGGGTGATCTTGTACTCGACCACGGAGCCGTCGAGGTCGTCGGCGCCGAACGACAGCGACAGCGCCGCGGTCTGCAGCCCGTGCATGACCCAGAAGTTCTTGAGGTGCGGCACGTTGTCGAACAGCAGCCGCGACACGGCGAACGTCCGCAGCACCTCCGCGCCGGTGGCCATCGTGGTGCGCGACTGGAGCCGGTTGCGCGGGTCGCCGTCCCGGTCGTGCTGGTAGCGCAGCGGGATGAAGACGGCGAAGCCGCCGGTCTCGTCCTGCAGCTCACGCAGCCGCAGCACGTGGTCGACGCGGTGGCGCGGCTCCTCGATGTGGCCGTAGAGCATCGTGCAGGGCGTCTTGAGGCCCTTCGAGTGGGCCAGCCGGTGGATGCGCGACCAGTCCTCCCAGTGGGTCTCGTGGTCGACGATGTGCTGCCGGACCTCCCAGTCGAAGATCTCGGCGCCGCCGCCGGTCAGCGACTCGAGCCCCGCGTCGATCAGCTCGTCGAGCACCTCGGACGCGGGCAGGCCGGACAGCTTCTCGAACCACTGGATCTCGGTCGCGGTGAAGCACTTGAGCGAGACGCCCGGCAGCGCGGCCTTGAGCTCGCGCAGGACGCGCGGGTAGTACTTCCACGGCAACGTCGGGTGCAGGCCGTTGACGACGTGCAGCTCGGTGAGCCCCTCGCCCTCCATCGCCTTCGCGAGGCGGACGGCCTCCTCGACGCGCATCGTGTACGCGTCCTTCTCACCGGGCTTGCGCTGGAACGAGCAGTACGCGCAGGAGGCGACGCAGACGTTCGTCAGGTTGAGGTGCCGGTTGACGTTGAACATCACCCGGTCGCCGTTCAGCCGCGTGCACACCTCGTGCGCGAGCGAGCCGAGCCACATGAGGTCGTCGCTCTCGTAGAGCGCCACGCCGTCGTCGTACGTCAGCCGCTCGCCGGCCCGGACCTTGTCCTCCAGCTCGCGCTTGCGCCCCGCGTCCATGGCCCCAGCCTACGGCCGCGGACGCGGCAACGCCCCGCGACTCCCCTCCTGCACAGGTCGCGGGGCGTTGCCGTCGTGCTACGTGCTTACGCCTCCGAGCGCGTCATGCGACGCACACCGAACGCGAGGGCGGTGCCGATCACCGCGACGAGCGCGAGGCCCGCCGGGGCACCGGTCGCCGGGTGCGAGCCGGGGTTCGAGCCGGGGGTCGAGGAACCCGGGCGGAACCGCGCGGCCTCCGCGAGCTGGCCCACCTTGACCGACAGCGGCGCGGTCTTGAAGCCGGTCGCGGTCGGCAGGATCGCCGGCAGCTCGGCCGCGTCGGCGAGCGCGAACTGCGTCGGGATCGTCGCCGAGCCGAGGTCCACCTGGAGCGCCGTGACGACCACGTTGGCGATCCCGAACGCACCGTCGGTGCCGGTCGAGGTCGACTTCGTGAGGAACTTCACGGACGGCGCCGGGACGGACAGGCCGGTCGCGCCGGTCGCCGTGGAGAGCACGGTCGACAGGGCGCCGGTCACCGAGGTGACCGCGGCGTTGACCTGGTTGGAGACGGTGCCCGCGATCGCGGCGACGTCGAGCTTGCTGTCGCCGGTGACCGTCGCGAGGACGTCCTGGCCCAGGACCTTGACGCCGCTGACGTAGCCGGTGACGTTCGCCGACTTCGTCGCGCCGGAGAGGGCGCTGGTGCCCACCTGCGCCGCGTCGATCGACACGAGCGGGTTGGCCGCGAGGACGCCGTCCACCAGGTCGGCCAGGTCGTCGATGAGCGGCTGGATCGCGGCGAGCAGCGGGGCGACCGCCGCGGTCGCCGTGGCCAGTGCGGCCTTGGCGGCGACGTACGCCGCGAGCGGGTCGTCGAGCGTGTTCGTCAGGTCGGCGGCGAGGATCGCGTTCTGGACCGCCTGGCCCTCGGGCGTGGCGCTGAGCTGGTCCCACTCACCGTGGGTCAGCGGCATGTCGATGCCGCTGCCCGGGGGAAGCGACGTGCCGGCCGGGAGCGTGACCGGCGCCAGCGCGGCGTCGAGGTCCGCGGCGGCCGCGGCCAGCTCCTGCGTCTTGGTCGAGACGTTCGCGAGCGCCGCCTCGTACGCGTCGTCGGCACCGTCGATCGCGGTGTTCGCCGCGGCGATGGCCGCCTCGGCGGTGCTCGTGATCGTGACCGGGAGCGAGCCGATGAGGCCGTTCAGCGTGTCGACCGGGAGCTTCTTGAGGTCGATGCCGAGCGCGGCCAGCAGGTCGGCGAGGCTGGGCAGCGCGACGTTCGAGATCGTGAGCGTCTTGCCCGCCTGCGCCTTCGCGGCGTCGGTGGCCGAGCCGACCTTGACGCTGCCGTCGAGGCCGAGCGGGAGGCCGAGGAGCGAGGCCTGGCCGAGCGACGCGGTGAGCGACGAGACCGGGCCGCTCGCGCTCTTCGCGGCCGTCAGCGTCGCGGTCGGGCTCGTGGCCGACAGCACGTTGAGCGGCAGCGCGCCGGTGGCGAGCGCGCCGACGGTCTTCGGGCTGTTCGCCGGGGTGACCGTGACCTCGCCCTTCTTCACGCCGTCGAGCGTGATCGGCACGAACGACACCGCCGGCGCGTCCGACGAGAGCGTCTGCGCGACGGCGGAGAGGGTGGCCACGGAGACGGCGTGGCCGTCGAGCGTGGTGCCGGCGACCGTGAGGTCACCGACGCTGATCGTTGCCAGCGTCGCGCTGGACACGGCGCTTCCCGCTGCGGTCACGCCGGTGGCGGCTGACGCTGCGGATACGGGAAGTACGGTGCCCAGCGCGAGGGCGAGGAGTACCGGGCGGTGCAGACGCATGATGCGCCCCCTGTCACGTTGACCGAGTGATTGATGCGACTTGGGCAAGGCTTCGCGATCTGCCCGTTTTGGTCCATGACGAGATGGGGCCATTTCCTGCCTAGTCCCCTACGCGCACCCGACCCTCCCAGCGGGTGGAGAGGACCACGGTCGTACGGGTCCGCGCGACGCCCGGGATGCGCCGCAGCGACGCCAGCGACTGCTCCAGCGCGTCCACGTCGGGCACCCGGACCTTGACCACGAACGCCTCGTCCCCGGCCACGAACCAGCAGTCCTCGATCTCCGGCACGTCCGCGAGCCGCGCGGCGACGTCGTCCTGCTCGGCGTCGTCGCGCTGGTAGATCCCGACCAGCGCGCTCACCCCGAGGCCGATCGCGGCCGGCGCCACCGCCGCGTGGTAGCCGGTGACGACCCCCAGCGACTCCAGCCGGCGCACCCGGTCGTGCACCGCGGGCGCGGACAGCCCGACCGCGCGGGCCAGCTCCGCGTAGGTCGCGCGCGCGTTCGCGCGCAGCGCGGCGAGCAGTGCGCGGTCGGTCGGGTCCACGTTCGGCTTCGGCATGGGAATACCTTTGCTCCGTAGGCGTTCTCCGTGCTAGAGTCTCGATCTGTAAGGCAGAGGACGTCAAGGAGGGGAAATCATGAGTGTCTACCAGGATCTGTTCGAGGCGCGGTTCAACGAGGTGCGCCACGACTTCCGGCACGCGAACGAGGGCCGGGGCTACCCGCGCCCGTCCGCGCTGCGCACGCTCCTGCGCCGGATCGCCGCCCGCTAGCCGGGGCGGCGCCCGGCCGGGGCCGCGGCGTCCGGTTTCGCCCCTCCTAAGAACTTTCGAACCGCCCGTCACCCGCGGGCGGTTCCTTCGTTGAGGGGAGCGACACCGGCGGGACGCCGGCGACGAGGCGAGGAGGAAACCCTCATGGAGCGCGACCGCTTGATGACCCCCGGCGAGGTCGCGACGCTGTTCCGCGTCGACCCCAAGACCGTCACCCGCTGGGCCGTGGCCGGCCGCATCGGCAGCGTCCGCACCCCCGGTGGCCACCGCCGCTTCCGCGAGTCCGAGGTCCGCGCGCTGCTGCGCGGCGAGACCGCGCGCGCCATCGCCGTCTGAGTCAGCCCGACCGTTCGCGACGGGCGGCGCCGAGGTCGCCCGTCCACCGCCGGTAGAGGTCGTGCCCGACGCCCAGCGCGTCCAGCACCCGCCCGGCCACGAAGTCCACCAGCTCCGCCACCGTCGAGGTCCCCGCGTAGAACGCCGGGCTCGCCGGCAGCACGACCGCCCCCGCGTCATGGAGCGCCAGCAGGGCAACGAGGTGCCCGCGGTTGAGCGGGGTCTCCCGCGGCACCACGACGAGCGGCCGCCGCTCCTTCAACGTCACGTCCGCCGCGCGCTGCACGAGGTCCTTGCTGAGGCCGCCCGCGATCCCCGCGACCGCGGCCGTGCTGGCCGGCACGACGACCATGCCGCGGGTGGCGTACGACCCGCTGCTCGGCCCGGCGCCGAGGTCGCCCGGACCCCAGTGCCGCACGTCCCCCGTCACGCCCGCCCACGCCTCCAGCGACGCCGCGTCGTCGTGCCACCGCAGCCCGGTCTCGTCCAGCAGCGTGAGCCGCGCCGCGCGCGAGACGACGAGGTCGACCGGGTGCCCGGCGGCGAGCAGGCCGCGGATGACCGCCGCCGCGTACGGCGTGCCGCTCGCGCCGGTGACGCCGACGACGTAGGGCTCCCTCACCGCGACAGCACCCCGAACACGAACAGGCCGATGCCGACGTAGCCGTTGACCGTGAAGAACGCGCGGTTCACGCGCGAGAGGTCGTCGGGGCTGACGATGGCGTGCTCGTAGACGATGGCGAGGAACGTGAGGCCCAGGCCCATGACCCACAGCGGACCCAGGTCCGCCGCCGCGCCGAACGCCAGCAGCAGCCCCATCGTGGCGAGGTGCGTGAAGCGCGAGACGTGCAACGCGGTGGCGACCGAGAAGCGCGCGGGCAGCGAGTGGACGCCGTTCGCGCGGTCGTGCTCGGCGTCCTGGCAGGCGTAGATCAGGTCGAAGCCGGCGATCCAGGTGCCGACCGCGAGACCGAGCCACAGCGACGGCAGCGCGCCGTCGAACGTCCCCCGCACCGCCACCCAGGCGCCGATCGGCGCGATCGCCTGCGCGGCGCCGAGGACGTAGTGGCAGAGCCAGGTGAACCGCTTGGCGTACGGGTACAGCGTGAGCGGCGCGAGCGCCACGGGCGCGAGCGCGAGGCAGAGCGGGTCGAGCGCGAGCGCCGCCGCGAGGAACGCCACCAGCGCCACGGCCATGCCGCCGTAGGCGACGGTGAGGGGCAGCGCGCCGGTGACCAGCTCGCGCTGCGCGGTCCGCGGGTTGCGCGCGTCGATCTCGCGGTCGATCACCCGGTTGGCGGCCATCGCGAACGTCCGCGCCGCCACCATCGCGACGGTGACGAGCGCCAGGTCCCCCCAGCGCACGTGCGGGCGCATCGCGGTGAGCGCGGCGAGGTAGGCGAACGGCAGCGCGAACACCGAGTGCTCGATGACGACGAGCCGCAGGAAGCCGCGGACGCGGCCCTGCCGCGCGACCGGCTCGGCGACCGTGCTCACAGGCCGTACTCCGCCCAGCGCCGCGTCACGCGCTCGACCACCAGCGGGTCCTGCGCGATCTCCGGTGGCCAGCCGTCGGGGCGGGCGTAGCCCTCGGTGGGCAGCTTGCGGGTCGCGTCGATGCCGGCCTTGCCGCCCCAGAACTGCTGGTACGCCGCGTGGTCCAGGTGGTCGACCGGCCCGGTGGACAGGAGCAGGTCGTGCGCGTAGTCGACGTTGCCGAACGCCCGCCAGGCGACCTCCGAGTAGTCGTGCACGTCGCAGTCCGCGTCGACCACGACGACGAGCTTGGTGAGGCTCAGCAGCCCGGCGCCCCAGATGGCGTTCATGACCTTGTGCGCCTGCTTCGGGTAGCGCTTGTCGATCGAGACGATCGCGCAGTTGTGGAACACGCCCTCGACCGGCAGGTCGTAGTCGACGATCTCCGGGACGGTCATCTGGATCAGCGGCAGGAAGATGCGCTCGGTCGCCTTGCCGAGCCACTGGTCCTCCTGCGGCGGCCGCCCGACGACGATCGACTGGAACACCGGGTCGCGGCGCATCGTCAGCACGTCGACGGTCAGCGCGGGGAACGGCTCGACCGGCGTGTAGAAGCCGGTGTGGTCGCCGAACGGCCCCTCCGGCAGTCGCGCCCCCGGCTCCAGCCAGCCCTCGAGGACGATCTGCGCGTTGGCCGGCACCTGCAACGGCACCGAGAGGCAGTCGACCAGCTCGATCCGCTCGCCCTTGAGGAAGCCGGCGAACAGGTACTCGTCGATGCCGGGCAGCGGCGCGCTGGCGGCGTAGGTCACAACCGGCTCGCAGCCGAACGCGATCGCGACCGGGAGGCGTTCGCCGCGCCGCTCGGCGACGGCGTGGTGGGCGTTGGAGTCCTTGTGGATCTGCCAGTGCATGCCGACGGTGCGCTTGTCGTGGCGCTGCAGCCGGTACATGCCGAGGTTGCGCGTCCCCTCGGTGGGGTGGCGCGTGTGGGTGAGGCCGAGGTTCATGAACGCGCCGCCGTCGAGCGGCCACGTGTGCAGCGCCGGCAGCTCGAACAGGTCGACCTCGGCGCCCTTGCGCACGACCTCCTGGCAGGGCGCGGTCTTGACCTTCTTCGGCGGGACCGAACGCAGCGACAGCAGCTTGCCGACGGACTCCTTGAGGCCGGAGAGGCCGACCGGCAGCTCCGGCCGCACGAGGTCGCGGATGCGGTTGCCGATGTCGTCGAGGCGCTCGACGCCGAGCGCGGCGGCCATCCGGCGCTCGGTCCCGAAGACGTTGATGGCCAGCGGGATCGAGGAGCCGGTGACGTTCTCGAACAGCAGCGCCGGGCCGCCCGCGCGGGTCACCCGCTGGACGATCTCGGTGACCTCGAGGTGCGGGTCGACGGGTGCCGTGACGCGCGTCAGGTCGCCGGCCTTGTCGAGGCGGCGGAGGAACTCGTTGAGGTCGCTCACTGGCCGACCCGGCCGTCGATCGCCTGGCGCAGCAGGTCGGCGTGGCCCATGTGCCGCGCGTACTCCTCAAGCATGTGCAGCAGCACCCAGCGCAGCGACAGCTCGCCCATCCCCTCGGCGCGGCCGCGCGCGTCGAGGTCGTGCCCGGCCGCGAACCGTTCGGCGAACGCCACCTCCTCGCGCCACGCGCGCCACGCCTCGTCCACGCCGCCGGGAGTGGCGTCGTCCCAGGCGCCGTCGACGTTGGTCTCGTCGGAGAACGGCCTGGGCACGTCCTCGCCCGCGAGCCGGCGGCGGAACCACCCGCACTCGACGTCGGCCAGGTGCCGGACGAGGCCGAGCAGCGACATCGACGTCATCGGGATCGGCCGCGACGCGAGCTGCTCGGGCGTGAGCCCGTCGCACTTCAGGACCAGCGTCTCGCGCTGCCACTGGAGGAACGCCGTGAGCAGGTCGCGTTCGGTGCCCGCGTAGTCGACGTCGACGCGCGGGTCGGCGTCCTGGGGTACGAACACGTCGGCGAACGGCTGGGTGCTGCCCATGTGCGCGATTGTGTCGCGAGCCGCGCGGGCGCGCGTGTCAGGCCGCGGGGCTCGGCGAGGTGCCGACCTGCTCGTAGACCTCGCGGCCGCGTTCGAAGCGGTGCGGTGACGAGTCGCGCGGGCCGTTGAGGAACGACGCCAGGTAGTACGCGGCGAGCGCGAGCAGCGCGACCGCGACGAGCAGGAACCAGCGCGGGGCCGGGTTGTCGTCCACCTCGTCGCCGTCGCCGGCGGCGATCGGGTCGATGAACAGCGGGCGCTCGGTCACGCGCCACCCTCCCCGCAGGTGTGCTCGACCAGGAAGGCCGCGAGGCGTTCGAGGTCGCGGTGGACGAGGTAGCGGTACGACGGCATGGTCGAGCCGGGGTGCACCGCGGCCGGGTCCTCGAGGTAGGCGACCATCGCGTCGATCTTCTCCGCGCGGGTCGCGCCGTCCTCGGCGCCGGGCACGTGGTCGCCGGCGCAGGCGAGGTCGGGGCCGTAGCGAACCTGGCCCTGCAGGCCGGGGACGTCGTTGAGGCCCTCGCCCGCGCTGCTCGGCGCGTCGGCGAGGGAGGCGTCGGTGAACGCGTCGCGCACCTGCCGGGTGTGGCAGTAGACGCAGCCGTTGCTGCCGTAGAGGCCGCGGCCCTTCACGCCGGCGACCGTGTGCTCGCGGGAGGCGTCGGTGCGGGTGGTGTTGACGTCGGCGGTCGCGGGCGCGACGACCGTGACGCCGTAGCCGATCGCGACGAGCAGCGCGGGTCCGGCGAGCACCGGGAGGAGCGTCATGCGGCGCATCGTCACGACTCCTGGGGCGCCAGCGGGTCGCCGGCGGTCGACGTGGAGAACACCTGCTGGAACGCCGTCACGAGGCCGAGCGCGACGAGCGCCTCGCCCGCGACGCGCAGCCAGAGCAGCGGCCGGATCGCGTCGGTGATCCGCGCCCAGCCGGCGCCGGTCGCCAGGTCGGCGCCGTCGCGCACGCCCTGCGCCAGCAGCACGCCCTGCACGTAGCCGGCGGCGAGCAGCGACAGCGCGACGACGAGCGCGCCGAGCGCGATCGGCCAGACCGCGCCGGCGGCGAGGCGCGGGTTGGTGACGCGGTTGCCGGAGACGGCAGGCAGCACGTGGAAGACGCCGGCGAGCACGCCGCACGCCGCGACGCCGACCAGCGCGAGCTCGGCGAGGCCGTCGGCGAACACGCTGCTCTGGAGGAAGTCGCCGGCCGTGCGCGAGGCGGCCGTGGCGCCGAGCAGCGCCCAGGCGACGAGCAGCCCGGTCGCGGCGAGGCCGTAGCGGAGGTCCGCGCCGTGCGCCAGCGACGTGCGCCGCGCGTACGTCGTCGCGACCAGCACGGCGTAGGCGAGGACCGGCACCGCGAGGGCGATCGTCGCGGCGATGCCGACCGTCTCGAGCCAGTCCTGCGACGGGCCGCCGAGGAGGCGTACCGGGCCCGCGAACGGCGCGAAGAGGAACCAGCCCCAGAACGCCGCGAGCGCGAGCTGGCGGCTGTGCAGCGGCGCGCGGGCGGACAGCGGGATCGCGTAGAGCGCGACGCCGAGCGCGAGCGGCACGAGCCACAGCGTCTTCAGGCCGGAGAGGCCGAACGCCAGCACGATCTCGTCGTTGACGCCGTGCACCCGCGGCAGCGCGCCCGCGAGGATCACGAACGGCGCGCAGAACAGCGCCGCCACGACGAACCACAGCGCCGGGTGCACGTCGTCGTGCGCGCGGCGCGACAGCGTGCGCAGCACCACGCCGAGGACGAGGAGCTGGCCGAGCGCGAGGAGCACCGCGAACGGGCGCGGCATCTCGAAGCCGGCGCGGCCGTTGCCGTGGCCGAGCAGCACCGCGAGGACCGAGCCGACGACGCCGAGCGTGGTGATCGCGCCGGCCGCCTTGGAGAGGTTCTCCAGCGCCACCGGCGCCTTGGCGAGACGGCGCGCGACGTCGATCGCGGCGCCGTTGCCGAGCATCGCCAGGCCGCCGTAGACGACCAGCAGGTACGCCGCCGGGCGGAGCCGGCCGACGCTCGTCGCGGCGCCGACCGTGAACACGTCCGCGGCGACCGACTGCATGCTGACGAGAAGCAGCAGCGCCGCGCCGACCGCGAGGAAGACGACGCCCGCGAGCAGCCAGGTCAGCGCCGAGGCGGAGGGCGTCTCCCAGGTGGGGGCGCTGGACTCCGACGCCGTCGACGGCGACGTCGTGACAGCCACGCGGCAACCTCCGGGACTCGGGATTCGCGCCAGATGTTAGTGGGCGGAGCCCGCAGCGGGCGAAACGCGCGCGGGACCAACGACCCGTGACGGGCGCGACGGCCGGTGCGACAGTCGGGAGACGAGGGATCACCGACCGGGGGAACCATGCGGGGGAGGCTCGCGCGCGCCGTCGCGATCGCGTGCGCCGCGGTGACGGCGCTGCCGGCGCCGGCCGCGCAGGCGTACACCGCCGCGGTCTACGACGGCTGCAAGCGGCTCGGGCCGCAGGGTGCGGTCATCCGGTTCGTGTTCAGCGGCGACAGCCGGTGGGACACGACGCCGCAGGCGTGGCTGGACGCGGGGACGACGACGACACCGCGGGCACGCGCGACGGCGGCGTTCCAGTCGTGGAACGTCTGGCGCAACCGTGACGCGACGCCGATCACCCGGATCGCGCCGACGGCGCAGGTCGGCTCCCGCACGGTGACCGTCGCCCTCGTGCCGGCGCCCGCGAACGACAGGGCCGCGAGCGGCTTCTTCGACTGCCCCAACAGCGAGATCGAGGTCAACGAGGCACTGCTGCAGAGCGCTCCGTCGCTCTTCTGGGAGACCAGCGCCCACGAGATGGGGCACGTGATCAGCCTCATGCACACCGGGAAGGACGACAGCCTCGACGTCGGGTGGGCGCCGAACCCGCTGATGGGCAGCTGTGGCGTCACCGGCCGCGGGCACACGACGGACGACGTAGCGGCGATCGCGTACCACTACGGTGTCGCCGCGGACGACACGCTCACGGCCAACTACGGGTTCGAGAACGGACTCGACTTCTTCGCCGCGTCCGGCGCTGCCCCCACGGTCGCGACGGGAAGCACGTCCGGAGGCGCCACGCACGCGATGGTCCTGCCGAACTCCACCGCCGACAACGTCCACCAGTCCGTCTCGCACGCGAGGGGACACGAGAAGTACGTGCGGCCGTCACTGCAGTACGTGACCCCGGGCGCCACGACCGGTGCGCTGCGGCTCCAGCTCTTCTCGCGTGACGTGACGTACACGTCGAGCTCGGGCTGCAGCTGGCCGATCTTCGGCCGGAACATGAACCTGCGGGTGAACGGCAGCTTCGAGTACGAGTGGGTCCTGGAGCTCGACGACTACCTGCCGCTGTCGTCGACGTGGCGGGCCGGCACGACGTCGTACCGGTTCTTCATCCCGTTCGTCGCCGACGCGAACGGCAACGAGGCCGGTGCCACCGACATGCGGCTCCGGCTGTTCAGCTCGGCGGCGATACCGGGCGGCTACGTCCACGTGCACTATGACGACGTACGGATCCAGGAGGTGGCGTGACATGGCCGCCCGAGGGTGCATCGCACTGGTCACGGTCGCCGCGTTGTCCGGGTGCGCGGAACGCCCGGCGACGATCGCACGGGAGGACGTCGGGACGGTCTGCCACGCCCAGGACCACAGCGAGAACGAGTTCGTCCTCGCCGACTTCGTGGCGCCGCGGCTCTACACACCCGAGTGGATCCGCGTGCGCAGCCGCGGGCAGGTGGCACACGGCACGGCCCGCCCGGACGCGCCCGGGATCGAGACCGTCCGCCTGACGTCTCCCGAGCACCTCAGCGGGCCGGTGCGGTCGGCACCGGTCAGCATCGACACGCGGGCGGTGGACGAGGCGCTGGGCGAGCTGGACCGCGGCGGCGTCGTGGTGCTCGTGGTGCCCCCGGAGTCGTCGTTCACCCACGTCGTGGCGTCGCTGCGGAGCGACGGCACGGTCGCGTTCCTCGGGGAGTGCGTCGGGACCTACGGGGCGTCGCTGGCCCGGCTCGTCGCGGCGCGGCACGCCGCCGACGACGGACGGTCGGCCGCGGATCTGTTCTACGCGCTCTCCTCCGACGCGGCGCTGCGCGACCAGCTCCGCGAGCTCGACAAGCCGGTGCTGCCCACCCGTCCGGCGTGGGCCGACATCCCGGCCGAGCGTCGGTTCATCGACCCGGACGGCGAGGTGAAGCCGCCCGCCGCCGTGATGGCGACGCTGGCGCCGCACCTCGTCCACCTGTCGTTCCCGGCGGAGTGGAAGGCGTTCGACGCCAACCTCGCGACGTTCGTGCCCGGCGTCGGGTGGAACGCCGCGGTCCGGCTGCGGATCGAGAGCAGGGACCCGGCGGTGCTCTCGTACGTCTCGCTCACCGCGCCGCTGGAGGTGTGGGTGATCCCGTCGCGCGGCGGCATCCAGCGCCCGTACGCGCGGCTCGCGACGATCCCCGCGGCGGCGTTCGCCGGGCACGAGGACGTCTACCTGAGAGCGGTCGGAACGGCGGCGACGCTGGACGAGCTGATCGACCGCGGGAAGCGCGGCGAGACGGTGTTCGAGGCCTACACGCCCGAGTAGGAGTGCAGGCCGCTCACCCAGATGTTGACGACGTAGTACGTCACCATCAGCGAGACGAAGCCGGCGACCGCGATCCACGCGGCGCGGGTGCCGCGCCAGCCCGCGGTCGAGCGCGCGTGCAGGTAGCCGGCGTAGACGACCCAGGTGACGAACGACCACGTCTCCTTCGGGTCCCAGCCCCAGTACCGCCCCCACGCCGCCTCGGCCCAGACCGCGCCGGCCATGACGGTGAACGTCCACACCGGGAAGCCGAACGCGTTGACCCGGTACGCCACCCGGTCGAGCGTGTCCGCGGACGGCAGCCGGGACGGGCGCTCCGGGTGCCGCGCGCGCCAGAGATAGAGCGCGGCGGCCACGAAGCCGACCATGAAGATGCCCGACGACGCCATGGCGCCGACGACGTGGATCTTGATCCAGTACGAGTTCAGCGCCGGGACGAGCGGCGCGGCGGGGGCGTAGAGGACCATCGCGGCGATGCCCAGGTAGAGGATCACCGGCAGCATCACGAAGCCGCCGAGGTGCCGCAACGGCTGCCGCGCGATCAGCGCGAGCCACGCCCCGACGGCGAACAGGCACACCATCGACGAGAACTCGTACATGTTGCCCCACGGCACGCGGTCGACCGCGAGGCCGCGGGTCACCGCCGCGGCGGCGTGCAGCGCGAGGCCGACGGCCGTCACCGCGACGGCAGCGCGGCCGGCCCACACCGGCACCCGCGAACGCGGCGCGACGGCGGCGGCGACGGGCGCGGGCATGGTGTCGACGGCGCCGCCCGCGATCGGGCGGGGCGCGCCGACGTGGCCGAACGCGAGCTCCACGAAGTAGCCGAACATCGCGACGACGTACGCGATCACCGCGAGGAACAGCAGGGTGTCGCTCGTCCGCGCGAGGCCTTCGTCGATCACGTCTTCTCCAGCGAGGCTGCCAACGACGCGGCCACGCGCGCGAACTCCGGCTCGTACCCCGCCGGGTCCTGGCGCGCGAGCCCGCCGACCTCCACGAGGGTACCCGCCTCGGTCTCGGTCGCCTTCACCCAGAGCCGCCGGCGGCGCACCCGCAGCGACAGGACCAGCCCGCTCAGCGCGACGATCGCGGCGACGAGCACGACCCGCTTGCCCGGGTCGGCGTTGACGTGCAGCACCGCGAAGTCCTTCACGCCGTCGAACGTCACGGTCAGCCCGCCGGGCAGGTGCTCGACGGTCTCGCCGAGGAACGCAACCCCGCCGCCGGTGCGCACCATCCCCGCCGTGTCGAGCGCGTAGACGTTCTGCGGCGCGCCGTCGTCCAGCCCCATGTCACCGGCCCACGCCTCGTAGACGAACGCCGGGATCAGCGCCTCGGGCGCGGCCGAGAACACCGTGCCGCCGCGCCGCGCGTACGTCGGCACGAACCGCCCGCGCAGCCCGACGTCCGGCAGCCCGCCGCCCAGGTCGGACACCTTCACGACGCCGTCGGAGACGAGGTTCGCGGCGCCGCGGTCAGGGAGGAACGGCTGCCACTCGTCGTACGCGACGGTGCCGTCGGGCAGCTTCGCGGTGAAGTGCAGCGCGTAGCCGTGGTCGAGCAGGTACACCCGCGCGCCGCGCACGGTCAGCGGCTCGTTGACCCGCACCGTCCGGTGCCGGTCGGGCGCGGCGGCGGACGGCCGCCACGTGACGTCGACCTCGTACGACGACGGGGCGCCGTTCGGCAGGAACCGCGCGCGGAAGTCGTCCACCGTCACCTCGAACGGCGGCAGGTCGTCGCCGGTGTTGAGCCGCCCCGGGTGCAGCTCGTCGTACGCCGCCGGCGTGTTGACGAACGTGTCCCCCTCCACGACGAGCACCGACCCGCGGTAGCCCCACGCCGCGCCCGTCGCGACGCCGGCCAGCAGCCCGAGCAGCGCGAGGTGGAACGCGAGGTTGCCGGTCTCGCGGGCGTAGCCGCGCTCGGCGGACAGGCCGGTGTCGTACGCGCGCACCCGCCACCGGCGCAGCGACCGGCGGGCCGCGGCGTACACCGCCTCCGGCGGCGCCGCGACCGTGAACGACCGCGACACCGGCAGCCGGTCGAGGTTGCGCGGCGGCGCGGGCGGCCGCGACCGCAGCGCCCGCACGTGCAGCCGGAGCCGCGGCGTGACGCAGCCGACCAGCGACACCATGAGCGAGAGGTAGATCGCGCCGAACCACGGCGACGCGTAGACGTCGAACGCGTAGAGCCGGTCCAGCCACGGCGCCAGCGCCGGGTGGTCGCCGTAGTAGCCGGCCACGCCGGACGGGTTCAGCGAGCGCTGCGGCAGCAGCGAGCCGGGCACCGCGGCGACGGCGAGCAGGAACAGCAGCAGCAACGCCGTCCGCATCGACGTCCACGTCCGCCACGCCCGGCGCAGCGACGCGACGGCGCCCCGCGGCGCCGGCGCGGGCGTGCGGTCCTCCGGCGAGGTGGCGAGCTCGGTGGTGGCCGTCATAGCGCGGTCTCGAACCCGCCGATCCAGACCTGCATCCGCGCGACGATCCGCGTCCACTCGCCGGTCACCAGCAGCACGCCGATCAGCACGAGGAACCCGCCGCCGAGCCGGGTGACCAGCCCGTAGTGCCGCTTCACGACCGCGAACGCCGCCATGGAGCGTTCGAACGCCAGGCCGGCCAGCACGAACGGCAACCCGAGGCCGAGGCAGTACACGAGCACGAGGAACGCGCCGCGCACCGCCGTCCCCGTGGAGACGGCGAGGGTCAGCACCGCGCCCAGCGTCGGCCCGGCGCACGGCGTCCAGCCGAGCCCGAACAGCGCGCCGAGCAGCGGCGCGCCGCCGAGCCCGGCGCGCGGCAGCGCGTGCACCCGGAAGTCGCGGGAGAGGAACGACACCCGCGACAGCGCGCCCATGAACACCAGGCCGAGCACGATCGTGACCGCGCCGAGCGCCTGGGTGATGCCCTCCTGGTGCTCGCTCAGCACCCGCCCGGCCGCGCCGAACAGCGCGCCGACGGTCATGAAGACGGCGGTGAACCCGAGCACGAACAGCAGCGCGCCGAGCACCACGCGGGAGCGCTGCCGCGACGTCGCGGTGGCCTCGGTGAGGTCCGCGCCGGTGAGCCCGGTGATGTACGCGAGGTAGCCGGGCACGAGCGGCAGCACGCACGGTGAGAGGAACGACACGAGCCCGGCCAGGAACGCGAGCGGCACCGCGGCGAGCAGCGAGCCGTCGAGGATCGTGTCGGCGATCACGCGGCCTCCCCGAGGACGCGCTCGACCAGCGCGACGAGCGACGGCTCGTCCAGGATGCCGAACGCGTACGCCGCGACCCGCCCGGACCGGTCGATGACGTACGTCGCGGGCGGCGACTTCGGCACGGTCTCGAACCGGGTGAGCAGCCGGGCCGGCGGGTCGAACAGCGACGGGTACGTCACGCCGTAGCGCTTCACGTGGTTGCGCGCCGCGGTGATCTCGTCCCTGATGTCGACCCCGACGAACGCCACGCCCCGCGAACGCGTCGCGCGCCAGGCGCGTTCCAGGTGCGGCTGCTCCTCGCGGCACGGGACGCACCAGGCGCCCCAGACGTTGACGACCGCGACGCCGCCGCCGCGCAGCGCGGCCAGGTCCACCGGGGAGCCGTCGAGGCCCTCGCCGGACAGCGCCGGGCCCGGCTCGCGGTGGCCGGCGGCGAGGTACGTCACCACGGCCTGGCCGGCGACGTAGCGGTCCGCGCCGTCCGGGGCGCCGCCGCGCGAGCAGCCGGTCGGGCCCGCGGTCACGGCCGCCGCGAGGGCGAGCACGAGCGCGGCGAGGCGGAGCACGGCGGAGCACCTTCCGGGGAGGCTTCCGGGGAGGCCGGAGGACGTGGCGCGGCGCGCCGGAACGAGCACGCCGCTGGATTCGCGGGCGCGAAGCCCAGGGACGTAGTATCGCGCTGGCCGGGCAAGCCCGCTCCGGCACCTTCTGCACGCACCCGAGGAAGGCGGCGCATGGCCAACCCGCTCCAGCGGTCCCAGTGGCTCCGTGTCTCCCTGGGCTCGCTCGCGTGCACGTTCCTGTTCATGGTGTTCTTCGCGGCCATCCCGTCCGCGATCATCAACTGGTCGGACCAGTGGCCGTGGGTCCAGGCGCCCGAGACGTTCGGCGTCCTCGGCCTCGGCAAGCGCCTCCGTGACCTCATCATCGTCGGCTGGTACGGCGCCATCACGCCCGTCACGTTCGTCGCGTTCTCGCTGTGGCAGCGGCTGCACCCGGTCAACGCCGATGCGGACGAGCCGAAGCGCGACGCCGGCGGCTACCGCTGACGGGAGCGCGCACATGACCGACAACCGCGTCGAGATCTACGACGACTACGTCCTCGGCACCGTCGACCCGAACTGGCTCCAGGAGCGGGTCAAGCCGAAGCGGCACATCGCGCTCTCCCCCGAGCTCTGCATCCTCTGCCGCGCGTGCGAGGACGTCTGCCCGTGGGAGTGCATCTACATGATGTCGCCGGAGATCGTGGCCGGCGCCGAGAGCAACGACCTGAAGACGCTGTCCGAGACGGCCGGCGCGATCTTCATCATCGACGACAACGAGTGCACCCGCTGCGGCATCTGCGTCGACCGCTGCCCGCCGGGCGCGCTGTTCTACTCCAAGATCGGCGAAGCCGCCGCGAAGAAGAAGCACTAGGAAGGGACGCCCGGTGGCCGAGAAGGACGGACGTCTCAACGAGGCGCGAGAGCAGCTCGTCGAGATGGTCAAGCCGAAGGACCCGCGCGAGGGCGCGGTCTGGAAGTCGATCTTCCGTCCCGGCTCGATCTACCGCCCCGGGTACCGCGACACGTCGCGCGACCGCGCGCTCGCGACGATGAACAACGTCCTGTACCACCTGCACCCGGTGAAGCTGAAGCGGCACGGCCTCAAGCTCACCTACACGTACTGCCTCGGCGGGCTGTCGTTCTTCCTGTTCATCGTGCTGACCGTGACCGGCATCTACCTGATGTTCTTCTACCGGCCGTCCGCCGGCTTCGGCCAGGAGCTCGCGTACAAGGACATCCAGAACCTGTCCTCGGGCATCGCGTTCGGCCAGCTCGTCCGGAACATGCACCGGTGGTCCGCGCACGGCATGGTCTTCACCGTGTTCCTGCACATGGCGCGGGTCTTCTACCACGGCGCCTACAAGGCACCCAGGGAGTTCAACTGGGTGGTCGGCGTCATCCTGCTGCTGCTGACGCTGCTGCTGTCGTTCACCGGCTACCTGCTGCCGTGGGACCAGCTCGCGATCTGGGCCGTCGCGGTCGGCACGCAGATGATGGGCTACACCCCGGTCTTCGGTAACGAGGTCCGCTTCGTCCTCCTCGGCGGCGTCGAGATCGGTCCACCGACGCTGCTCCGCTGGTACGTCCTCCACGTCCTCGCGCTGCCGTTCGTGGCGGTCATCTTCATGGCCGTCCACTTCTGGCGGATCCGCAAGGACGGCGGCATCTCCGGACCTCTGTAAGGGGCGTCGATGGCTGAAGAGATCACCCCGGACCCCGAGGTCTACGCCGCCGCGATCGCGGCCGGCGACTCGGAGCGGATGGCGCGCGCCAAGGCCAAGTCGGCCGCGGTGAAGAAGGCGCGCAAGGCGGCGGGCATCCCGTCGCCGGCCGAGCAGGCCGCCGCTGCCGCTGCCGGCGGCGCTGCCGCCCCGGCCGCCGCCGCCGCGCCCGCCGCGGCCGCCCCGGCGGGTGACGTCGCCGCCGCGGCTCCGGCCGCCGCCGCTCCCCCGGCCGCCGCCGCGGCCGTCGCGGCCCCCGCCGCGGCCGCGGGTGGTGGCGGCACCGCCACGCTGACCCGGTCGACGCCGCTGTCGCCCGCCGAGCGCGCGGCCCGGGTGGCCGCCGCCACGCAGGGCAAGGCCGCCGGCGGGCGCGGGCTGTCCGGCGAGATGACCCACCGCCTGCTGGCGATGGTGCCGCCGGAGGGCATCCAGCGCGTCGAGCGCACCCAGGACGACAAGGTGAACGTCTGGCCGCACCTGCTCCTCGAGGAGTTCGTCGCGGTGCTGGCGTGCACGGCGTTCCTGGTGGTGTTCTCGACGTTCGTCGACGCGCCGCTGCTCGACCTGGCCAACGTCAACCTGACGCCCAACCCGTCCAAGGCGCCGTGGTACTTCCTGGGCCTGCAGGAGCTGCTGCGCTACTTCCACCCGATGATCGCCGGCGTGCTCATCCCCGGCATCGGCCTGGGCATCCTGATGGCGTTCCCCTACATCGACAAGAACCCGTCGATGCGGCCCGCCAACCGCAAGTTCGCGATCATGCTGTTCACGTTCTTCATGATGTTCTCGGCGATCCTGTCCACGATCGGTTCCCTCTTCCGCGGGCCTGGCTACAACTTCATCTTCCCGTGGCAGAAGGGCCTCTACTTCGAGTTCTAGCGAGAGGCAGGACAGTGGCGAAGAAGAAGGGCATGTCCCGGCGGGACTTCTTCCGCACGGGCATGCTCGGCAGCGCGGCGGTGTTCGGCGGCGGGTTCGCGGCCGCCAGCCTCGGCATGCTCTGGCCCAGCCTGCGCGGCGGGTTCGGCGCGAAGATCAACCTCGGCCGCGCGGACGACCTGCGCGCCGAGCTCGCGGCGATCCCGCACAACTGGAAGTACTACGCCGAGGCGCGCTCGTACCTGATCCTCTACAAGCCCACGCCGGGGCAGGAGGCGTTCTACAAGGGCGTCGCGGACGGCGGCTTCCTCGCGTCGTACCAGAAGTGCGCGCACCTCGGCTGCAAGGTCCCGCAGTGCGAGTCCAGCGGCTGGCTCGAGTGCCCGTGCCACGGCTCCCGGTACAACAAGGCCGGCGAGTACGAGTTCGGCCCCGCGCCGCGCGGGCTCGACCACTTCCCGATCATCCTCGACGGCGACAACGTCATCGTGGACACCGCCACGCGCAAGGAAGGGCCGCCGCGCGGCACCAACACGATCAACCAGAACCCCGCCGGCGCGCACTGCCAGGGCTGACGCCCGCACCCGAGAAGGAGACCCCTCCGCACGATGAGCGACATCAACCCGCGCGACCGGCGCCCCGGCGTCGTTGCCCGGCGCACGAAGCTCTCGGTCCCCATCGGGTTCCGCCCGGCGCCGTCCGACGACGAGCTGGAGACGAACGTCCTCGAACGGTGGCAGGGCTGGGGCCTGCTCCTGCTGCTGTTCCTGGCGCTGTTCCTCCCGCTGTACTTCCTGTTCTTTGAGAACCAGCGGTCCAACGACGCCGCGCTCGAGCAGCGCGAGAAGTCGATCAAGCGCGGCGCCGCGATCTTCGCGCAGGGCAAGCCCGGCGCCCACGGCTTCCAGGCCGGCTGCGCGCGCTGCCACGGGACGTACGCCGGCGGCGGCGTGGTGCCGCAGTACAAGTCGACGCCGACGTCCGAGCCGGCCGACTACCCGGCGCCGTCGCTGACCGACGTGTTCAAGCGGCAGATCGTGGACGCCAAGAAGACGCCGCGCGACGCGTACCGGTTCGTCTACGACACGATCGCGCAGGGCCGCCCCGGCACCCCGATGCCCACGTGGGGCCTCGGCTACGGCGGCCCGATGAACGACCAGCAGATCGAGGACGTCATCAACTACCTGCTCTCGATCCAGGTCGGGCTGCCGCCCGAGGTCGCCAGCGAGGTCGCCCTCGGCGACGGCTCCGGCGGCGCGTTCTCCCACCTCATCACCTACGCCGCCGCGCGCTGAAAGGTCCGACGTGCCGAACCTCTACGCGCTCGCCGCGCACCCGCTGGTCCAGCAGGTCGCGCAGGAGGAGCACAAGACCAAGGGCGGTCGCGCCGTCTTCGGCGTGATCCTCATGTTCATGATCCTCTGCGGTGGCGTCTGGATGCTGCTCCAGTCGTCGTTCGGGCCGTGGCAGGCGTACCTGATCTCGGGCACCGCGTTCTGGGGCTCCTGGCTGGTGCTCGCGGTCATCTGGTTCTTCGGCGTGCCGGGGATCGGGCCGGTGCCGCGCTCGACGCCCCGGTTCAACGGACCGCAGGGCGCCGAGCAGTCATGGGTGATCGTCAACCCGCACGGCGAGGACGAGCACCTCTCGAAGTCGTTCGAGGAGTTCGCGAAGGAGAACCCGAACGGCTTCTTCACGATCGACGAGTCGCTGCAGGACCCGAACGCCCAGTCCGACAAGTCGGCCGCCGAGTCCGCCGCGAACGAGCGCATCTCCGAGGAGTACGCGCGCGACCTCGGCGTCGGCGCGGCCGACGTCACCGTGCCCAACGTCATCACGATCACCGAGACGCAGCTCGGCAAGGACGACGGCGAGTTCAAGTACGCGCGGGTGACGTACGGGCCGGCCACGCCGAACGCCACCGACAACGAGCCGACGAAGGCGCTCATCGCGCGGATCCAGCCGAAGACGGTGGAGCTGGCGCTGCACTCCGGCTCGCTGGCCGCGCCGACGTACGTCGCGCTGCTGATCTTCTCGGTGCTCTTCGCGCTGCACGTCCTGCTGCTCGTCCTGCACGAGCGCCGGCAGGTCACGCAGCCCGAGGGCGCGCCCGAGCGGGTCGCCGTCCCGGCGTAGCCGGTCGAACGCACGAAGGGCGCCCTGGCCGCGACGGCCGGGGCGCCCTTCGTCGTCTGCTACCCGACGCAGATCGTGAACGGCACGACGGCCTCGCCGTACACGCCGACGCCCTGCTCGCAGAGACGCGCGTAGGCCGCCTCGGCCGGCGCGGCGAACGTCGCGGACAGGGCCGCCACGGCGGCCGCGGCGGCGAGGACGCGGAGGGTGCGGGACATGGGTTCCCCCTTCGAACGGCGCCGTGCCGGTCACGGCGCGTCCGGGCAGCCTGCCGTCCCGCGCGACCGCTCGCCATGTCCGTTGCGGAAAGCGAGGGCCGCGCCCTCCCGGCGGCGCTACGCCGGCGGCAGGCAGACGATCCGCGGCGGGGAGATGACCCGGCCGAGCACCACGATCGCGGGCACGACGACGCAGGTGGCGTCGTCGGCGGCTCCGGCGGGCGCCGCGGGGGCGGCGATCGAGGCGGCGACAGCGGTGGCGGCGAGCAGCCGTCGGATCATGGGTGCACTCCCTCGGGCGGCGCCGTGCGTGCGACGGCACCGGGTCGGGCAGGATCGCCCGCCACGATCGGTCGCGTCAAGAGCCCGCCGAGCCGGCGGCGCGCCGGTTCAGGTGCAGAAGGTGAACCACCACAGCCCGTACCCGACGGTGATGCACCACGGCGCCTCCGGCGCGGGGGCCGCCGACGCGGGCGTCGAGGTGATCGGAACGAGTGCGGCCGCCAGCGCGGTCGCGGCGAGCAGTCGTCGAGCCATGAGCTCTCCCCGTGTTCGCGCGCCGCTCCTGCCGCGGCGCGACAGGCGCAGGCTCGTCTCGCCGGCCCGGTACGTCAAGCCTCCGGCGCAGCGCGCGCAGGGCGCCCGGCCGTCGCGGCGGGGCGCCCTGCGCGTTCGTGCGAGCCGTCGTGCGGTCAGACGCAGACGATGTAGATCCGGCCGTCCGGGCCGACCACCCGGAAGCAGCGGGGCGTGGCGTCCGCCGCCGGGGCGAGCGCGGCGAGCGTGCCCGCGAGGACGGTGCCGGCGACGAGCCGGCGGAGCGTGCGGGACATGGTTCCCCCCTGTGGGGCTCGGCGCCGCTCCTGCCGCGGCGCGACCCGGGCAGGTTCGCGCCCGGGCCGCGCCGCGTCCATGTCGGATCGGGAGAACGGTCAGCCGACCGGCGGGCAGACCCGGATCACCCGGCCGGCGATGACGTAGTACCGGCACGGGACGGTGGCCTGCGCCTGCGGGACCAGGGCGGCGAAGGCGCCCGCGAGCAGCGCCGCCGCGACGAGCCGCCGCATCAGACGCAGAAGTAGTAGTAGCGGCCCGCGACCTGCACGCGGTAGCACTGGACCGAGGCGTGCGACTGCGGCGCCATCGCGGTGAGGGCCGCGGCGGCGAGGGCGCCGGCGACGAGCCGGCGGAGGGAACGGGACATGAGGGGATCCCTTGCGACCAGGCACCGCCCCTGCGGCGGCGCGAGGGTCGCAGGGTGTCCCGGACGCGCGGCTACGTCAAGGGCCCTCGAACGGCGGCACGCAGACCTGGATCACCGGGCCCGGCGGCTCGTACCGCACGCAGATCGCGTGCGCGGGGGCGAGGGGCGTGAGGGCCGCGGCGAGCACGGCCGCGAGGAGGAGGCGTCGCATGCGCGGCAGGGTCTGCCCGCCACGCGGCGGCGTCAAGCCCCCGGCGTCGACGGCTTCCGCGACAGGGCGCCGGCCGGCTCGGCGTACGTCACGCTCGCCAGCCGGGTGCCGTGCCAGGTCAGCGTCGTCACGCTGGCCAGGCCGCACTGCCGGCCGCGCGGGTCGTGCCAGAGCCGGCGGCCCTCGACGTAGCGGCGCAGCACGTAGATGGGGAGCTGGTGGCTCACGCAGATCGCCTCGTGCCCCGCGACCTCGTCGCGCACCGCGGTGACGGCCTCGAGCATCCGCCGCGCGGTCTGCGCGTACGGCTCGCCCCACGACGGCAGGAACGGGTTGCGCAGGAACCGCAGCGCGGACAGGTCGGCGAACGACCGCCACCCCCGGTCCACCCGCCGCCCCTCGAAGTGGCTGGCGCTCTCGATCAGCCGCTCGTCGGCGCGGGCCGCCATGCCGTAGCCGGCCTCCAACGGCGCCGCCGTCTCGCGGGCGCGTTCCAGCGGCGAGGTGACGAGCAGCGCGACGTCGCGGCCGGCCAGCGCCTTCGCCGCGAGGTCGGCCATCTCGCGGCCGAGGTCGGACAGGCCGAAGCCGGGCAGCCGGCCGTAGAGCACCTTGCCGGGGTTGTGCACCTCGCCGTGGCGCAGCAGGTGGACCCGCGTGACCGTCATGCGGCGGCCGCCGCGCGGGCGGCGTGCGGCACCGCGTCGGCGATCCGTTGCAGCGCCTCGTCGCCGTGCGCGGCGCTGACGAACCACGCCTCGTACGCGCTCGGCGGGAGGTACACGCCGCGGCGCAGGCACTCGTGGAAGAACGCCGCGTACTTCTTCGTGTCCTGCGTCGTGGCGGTGGCGTAGTCGACCACGGCCCAGTCGGTGAAGAAGAACGAGAACAGGCTGCCCGCCGTGTTCAGCCGGTGCGCGACGCCGGCCTCGGTGAGCGCGTCCGCGACGAGGGTGGCGACGGCCGTCGCGGTCTTGTCGACGTGCGCGTAGACGTCGTCGGTGCAGTGCCGCAACGTCGCCAGGCCGGCCGCGACGGCGACCGGGTTACCGGAGAGCGTGCCCGCCTGGTAGACCGGCCCGGCCGGCGCGAGGTGGCCCATCACGTCGGCCCGGCCGCCGAAGCCCGCCGCCGGCAGCCCGCCGCCCATGACCTTGCCGAAGGTCGCGAGGTCCGGCGTCACGCCCTCGAGGCCGTACCAGCCGCTCGGGCTGACCCGGAAGCCGGTCATCACCTCGTCGAGGACCAGCAGCGCGCCGTGCCGCTGGCACAGGGCACGCAGCGCGGCGTTGAAGCCGGGCAGCGGCGGGACGACGCCCATGTTCGCGGCGGCGGCCTCGGTGATGACGCAGGCGATGTCGCCGCCGTGCGCCTCGAACGCCGCCTCGACCGCGGCGACGTCGTTGTACGGCAGCACGATCGTGTCCGCGGCGCTGGCGCCCGTCACGCCCGGGGTGTCCGGCAGCCCGAACGTCACGACGCCGCTGCCCGCGCTGGCCAGCAGCGCGTCGACGTGGCCGTGGTAGCAGCCGGCGAACTTCACCACCTTCGACCGGCCGGTGAACCCGCGTGCCAGGCGCACCGCGCTCATCGTCGCCTCGGTGCCCGAGCCGACGAGGCGCACCTGCTCGACGAACGGCACCCGGGCCACGATCTCCTCGGCCAGCTCGACCTCGCCGGGCGACGGCGTGCCGAACGACGTGCCGCGGGTCGCGGCGGCGACGATCGCCTCCTGCACGGCCGGGTGGCGGTGGCCGAGGATCATCGGCCCCCACGAGCAGACCAGGTCGACGTAACGGGTGCCGTCGGCGTCGGTCAGCCACGGCCCGTCACCCTCGACCATGAACCGCGGCGTGCCGCCGACCGCGCGGAAGGCGCGGACGGGGGAGTTCACGCCGCCGGGCGTCACGCGCTGCGCGCGGTCGAACAGGGCCTCGGAGGCAGGGGCGTCGGTCACCGGTCCATCTTCGCAGGGATGCGCCCCTCGGCCCGCTCGGCGTGGACCCGCCAGGTCACGGCCAGCCCGTCCTCCACCGCGTCGCACTGGACGTAGGTCCGGAAGCCCGGCACCTCGGTGTGGACCACGTACCACTGGTCCGTCCAGATCGTCACCGTGTCGACGCCGTAGTCGAAGCGCAGCGAGCTGAGGAGGACGGTGGTGACGTTCGCGTCGCCGACCCCCAGGTCCGGGTAGGTCGCGGCCAGCCGGCCGTGCACCTCGGCGCGGAGGGCGGCCGCCGCCGCGCGGCGTTCGTCGTCGCAGACGCAGACGAAGTCCCTGAACTCCTCGCCGGGCTCCTCGGCCACGCGCCGAGGCTAGCGCAGCGTGCGGGCGACCTCGGTGGCCCAGTACGTCAGCACGAGGTCGGCGCCGGCGCGGCGGATGCCGGTCAGCGTCTCGCGGATGACGCGGTCGCGGTCGACCCAGCCGTTCGCCGCGGCGGCTTCGACCATCGCGTACTCGCCGGACACCTGGTACGCCGCCACCGGCACCTGCGCGACCTCGCGGACGCGGCGCACGACGTCGAGGTACGCCATCGCCGGCTTCACCATCACCATGTCCGCGCCCTCGGCGAGGTCGAGCAGCACCTCGCGGACGGCCTCGTCCGAGTTGGCCGGGTCCTGCTGGTACGCGCTGCGGTCGCCGAACGACGGCGCGCACTCCGCCGCCTCGCGGAACGGCCCGTAGAACGCGCTCGCGTACTTCGCGCTGTAGGCGAGGATCGCCACGTCCTCGTGGCCGTCGCCGTCCAGCGCCGAACGGATCGCGCGCACCTGCCCGTCCATCATCCCGCTGGGCGCGACGACCTGACTGCCGGCGCGGGCCTGCGCGACGGCGGCGGCGGCGTAGCGGTCGAGCGTGGCGTCGTTGTCGACCGTGCCGTCGTCGCGGAGCAGGCCGCAGTGGCCGTGGTCGGTGTACTCGTCCAGGCAGCAGTCGGTCATCAGCACGGTCGCGTCGCCGAGCTCGGCGACCAGGTCGCGCAGCGCCACCTGCACGATGCCGTCCGGGTCGTCGGCGGCCGAGCCGCGCGCGTCCTTGACCGCGGGGATGCCGAACAGGATCAGCCCGCCCACACCCGCCTCGACCGCCTCGACGGCGGCCTTGCGCAGCGAGTCGCGGGTGTGCTGGACGACGCCGGGCATCGACCCGACGGGGGCCGGGTCGGCGATGCCCTCCTTCACGAACAGCGGCAGCACCAGGTCGGCCGGGTGCAGCCGGGTCTCGGCGGCGAGCCGCCGCAGCGCGGGGGTGCGGCGCAGCCGGCGCGGCCGCGCGGCCGGGAACTCGGCGGTCACCGCCGGCCCTTCCGGGGGGCGGCCTTCGCGGCCGCCTTCGCGGGGGGCTTGGCGGGCGCCTTCTTCGCCTTCTTCGCGGGCGCCGCGGCCACCTCCGCGCGGGCGGCGACGACGTGGTCGGCGAGCGCCTTCGTCACGGCCGCGACCGACGCGACGCGCGACTGCACGTCCACCCGCAGCCCGGCCTCGCGCGCGGCGGCGGCGGTCTGGGGACCGATCACGGCGATCAACGTCCGCTCGTGCGGCTTGCCGCACAACGCGACCAGGTTGCGCACCGTGGACGACGACGTGAACACGATCGCGTCGACGTCGCCGTTGCGGACCGCCTGCTTCACCTCGTCCGGCGGCGGCGCGGCGCGCACGGTGCGGTACGCCGTCACCTCGTCGACCGCCCAGCCCTTCGCCTTCACGGCGCCGACGAGCGTCTCGGTCGCGATGTCCGCGCGCGGCAGCAGCACGCGGTCGAGGAAGTCGAGCTGCGCGTCGTACGGCGGCCACACCCGCCCGAGGCCCTCGGAGGACTGCTCGTCGTCGGGCTTGAGGTCGCAGAACAGGCCCCACTCCCGCAACGCCGCCACGGTCGCGTCGCCGACGGCGGCGATCTTCACGCCGGCCAGCGCGCGCGGGTCGAGCCCCACGTCCTCGAGCCCCTCGCGCACGGCGCGGACGGCGTTCGCCGACGTGAACGCCACCCACTGGTAGCGGCCCTGCACCAGGCCGGAGACGGCGCGGCGCATCGGCTCGGGGTTGCGCGGCGGCTCGATCGCGATGGTCGGCACCTCGATCGGCTCGCCGCCGAGCGCGCGCACCTCGGCGGAGAGCGTTCCCGCCTGCTGGCGGGTGCGCGGGACGAGCACCGACATGCCGAACAGCGGGCGGCCCTCGTACCAGTTCAGCCGGGCGCGCAACGGCACCACGGGGCCGATCACGGTCACCGCCGGCGCGGTCATCTTCGCCGCGGCCGCGACCTCCTCGATCGTGTTGAGGTCGGCCACGACCGTGCGCTGCATGGCCGTGGTGCCGTAGCGGGTCATCGCGACGGGGGTGTCGCCGGGACGGCCGTGCTCGATGAGCTTCGCGGCGATCTTGCCGATCTTCTCGACGCCCATGAGCAGCACGATCGTGCCGGGACCGTTCGCGAGCGCGCGCCAGTCGACGGTGCTGCCCGGCGCCTGCGGGTCGACGTGGCCGGACACCACGACGAAGTCCTGCGTCTTCCCGCGGTGCGTGACCGGGATGCCCGCGTACGCGGGCACCGCGATCGCCGACGTGACGCCGGGTACGACCTCCCACGGCACGCGCGCCTTGACGCACGCCTCGGCCTCCTCGCCGCCCCGCCCGAAGACGAACGGGTCGCCGCCCTTGAGCCGCACGACGTTGAGGCCCTGCTTGGCGCGGTCGACGAGGACGGCGTTGATGGCCTCCTGCGTCATCCCCTCGCCGTGCGGGACCTTGCCGGCCTCCACGATCTCGGCGTCGGGCCGGCAGTGCCGCAGCAGCTCGCGCGAGGCGAGCCGGTCGACCACGACGACGTCGGCGCGTTCGAGCAGCTCGAGGCCGCGCAGCGTGATCAGCTCGGGATCCCCCGGGCCGGCACCGACGAGCGAGACGGTGCCCTTCGGCCTGCGCGCGGTCATCGCGCCTCCCCCATCAGCTCGGCGGCGCCGTCGTCCAGCAGGATCGCCGCGAGGCGGCGCCCGACGTCCTCCGGGTCGGTGCCGGTGAGGCTCTGCCGCAGCACGTCGGAGCCGTCGGGCGCGCACGCGGCGGCACGGAGGTAGATCTCGTCCTCGGCGAGGTCGGCGAGCGCGCCGACCGGCGCCGTGCAGCCCGCCTCCAGCGCGGCGAGCAGCGTCCGCTCGGCGGTCACGCAGGCGCGCGTCGCCGGGTCGTCGAGGGCGGCGTAGCGGTGCTCGTCGCCGGCCCGGCACTCCACCGCCAGCGCGCCCTGGCCCGGCGCGGGGAGCACCTGGAGCGGGTCGAGCACCTCGCTGACCGCGTCCAGCCGGTCGAGCCGGGCGAGGCCCGCGCGGGCGAGCACGACCGCGTCGACCTCGCCGTCGGCAGCCTTCTTCAGGCGGGTGTCGACGTTGCCGCGGATCGGGACGACCTCCAGGCCGAGCCCGAGCGCGCGGAGCTGCGCGGCGCGGCGCGGCGAGCCGGTGCCGACGCGGGCGCCGGTCGGCAGCTCGCCCAGCGTCAGCCCGGCCGGCGAGCAGAGCACGTCGCGCGGGTCCTCGCGCGGCGGGATCGCGGCCAGCACCAGGCCCTCGGCCGGCGCGGTCGGCAGGTCCTTGAGCGAGTGCACGGCGAGGTCGATCTCGCCGTTCAGCAGCGCGTCGCGCAGCGCCGACACGAAGACGCCGGTCCCGCCGATCTGGGTGATCGCGCCGGGGTCGAGATCGCCGCGCGTCGTCACCTCGACCAGCTCCACGTCGAACCCGGTCAGCGCGAGGATCGTCGCCGCCACGCCGCCGCTCTGCGCCATGGCGAGCGCCGACGCCCGGGTGCCCAGCCGCAGCGCGCTCACGGCGCCTCCTCGGGCGCGAGGACCGCCTCCGGCACCTGCGGGTCGAGCCCGAACAGCTCGCGCAACGCCTCCGCGTAGTGGTCGCCGCCCGGCGCCTCGGCCAGCTCCTTCACCCGGACGGTGGGGGCGTGCAGCAGCTTCTCGACCACGCGGCGGACGGCCTGCTCGACCTCCGCGCGGCGCTTCGTGTCGAGCTCCACGCGGCCGGCGAGACGTTCGAGCTCGGCCTCGATCAGCGCGTCGGCCTTCGCCCGCAGCGCGACCACCGTCGGCGCGACCCGCATCGCGCGCTGCCAGCCGAGGAACACCGCGACCTCGTCGGCCACGATCCGCCGGCACTCGTCCAGGTCCGCGCCGTCCGGCTCGGTGTCCAGCACCGCGCGCAGCGCGTCGAGGTCGGCCAGGCGGACGTTCGGCAGGCCGCGCACCGTCGGGTCCACGTCGCGGGGCAGCGCCAGGTCGAGGAAGAACAGCGGCCGCGGTCCGCGCAGCGACACCGCCGTCGCGACGTGCGCGTGCTCGATGACGACGCCGGCCGCACCGGTCGACGACACCACGACGTCGGCCTCGGCGATCGCCTCGACCAGCGCGTCGAGCGGCACCGTCGTGCCGCCGAGGGTCTCCGCCAGGCGTGCGGCGCGCTCCGGCGTGCGGTTGGCGACCGCGATGCGTTCGACGCCCTCGCGGCGCAGCGTCGCCCCGGCGAGCGCGCCCATCGCGCCGGCGCCGACGATCAGCGCGCGGGTGTCCGGGCCGAGCGTGCCGAGCGCGGCCTCCGCGATGCGCAGCCCGACGCTCACCAGCGACGCGCCCGCGCGGCCGATCTCGGTCTCCGTACGGACCCGCTTGCCGACCCGCAGCGAGTGCCGGAACAGCTCGCCGAGCACCCGCGCGACCGCGCCCTCGTCCTGCGCGACGCGGAACGCCGCCCGTACCTGGCCGAGGATCTGGCCCTCGCCGACCACCATCGAGTCCAGGCCGCTCGCCACCGAGAACAGGTGCTGGACCGCCCGCTCCTCGTAGTGCACGTAGAGGTGGTCGGACAGCTCCTCCAACGGCACCCCGGACAGCCGCGACAGCAGGTCGCTGACCTCCTGGACGCCGCCGTGGAAGCGGGTCACGTGCGCGTAGACCTCGACCCGGTTGCAGGTCGACAGCACGAGCGCCTCGACCACGCTCTGGCCCTGCAGCAGCTCGTGCAGGGCCTTCGGTACGTGGTCGGGGTTGATGGCGGCGCGTTCGAGCAGCTCCACCGGGGCGGAACGGTGCGACAGGCCGACGACGAGCACGCTCACCGCTCCACCACCTCGGCCAGGTCGGCCAGCGGCGTGCGGAGCCGGCTCAGCGCCGCCTTGCGCTGCTCGTGGAACGACAGGATCTGCAGCTCGATCGAGAGGTCCACCTTGCGCAGGTCCACGCCGGCGGGGACGTTCAGGACGACCGGGGCGAAGTTGAGGATGCTCGTCACGCCCGCCCCGACGAGCCGGTCGCAGACCTCCTGCGCGGCGTGCGCGGGGGTCGCGATGACGCCGATCGACGCGCCGCTGTCGCGCACCACGTCGTCCAGGTCGTCCAGGTGGCGTACGTGCACGCCCGCCAGCTCCTCGCCGACCCGGCGGCGGTCCGCGTCGAGCAGCGCCGCGATCCGGAAGCCGCGCTCGGCGAACCCGCCGTAGTTGGCGAGCGCGTGGCCGAGGTTGCCGATGCCGACGATGACGACGGCCCAGTCCTGCGTGAGGCCGAGCTCGCGGGAGATCTGGTGGACGAGGTAGTTGACGTCGTAGCCGACGCCGCGGGTGCCGTACGAGCCGAGGTACGACAGGTCCTTGCGCAGCTTCGCGGAGTTCACGCCCGCGGCCACCGCGAGGGCGTCGGAGGAGATGGTCTCGTGGCCGCCGTCGGCCAGTCCGGCCAGCGCGCGGAGGTAGACGGGGAGGCGGGCGACGGTCGCCTCGGGGATGCGCCGCTTCGGCTGTGCCTGACCGTCCGCCACGCCCCCCATCCTACGGCGGCCGCCGGAACCGTTCACAAACTCACGAGCGGCCGCGTCAGGCGTCGTTCAGGCGAGGAGGGCGGTGCGAGGGAGGGCCGAACGGAGGCGCCGGCGGTCCTGCGGCCGGACCTTCCACGGGAGGCTCACCGAGGCGAGCTCGGGCAGGCCG
>DASVPJ010000003.1:0-19746 GCA_036382875.1 Mycobacteriales bacterium | reverse complement strand
CCGTTCGCGACGCTCCCGGCCACCATCAGCGAGATCAACACCGACCACCAGAAGCTCAAGGTGCTGGTCTCGATCTTCGGCCGGGAGACCCCGGTCGAGCTGTCGTACAACCAGGTCTCGAAGATCTAAGGAACCCGGATGCCTCCCAAGAAGAAGCTCGCCGCGATCATCAAGCTCCAGATCAACGCGGGCGCCGCGACTCCCGCGCCGCCGGTCGGCCCCGCGCTCGGCCAGCACGGCGTGAACATCATGGAGTTCTGCAAGCAGTACAACGCGCAGACCGAGTCGCAGCGCGGGATGGTCGTCCCCGTCGAGATCTCGGTGTTCGAGGACCGCTCGTTCACGTTCATCACGAAGACCCCGCCGGCCGCGAAGCTGCTGCTCAAGGCCGCCGGCGTCGAGAAGGGCTCGGGCGAGCCGCACAAGACCAAGGTCGCGACCGTCACCGCCGACCAGGTCCGCGAGATCGCGCAGACGAAGATGCCCGACCTCAACGCCAACGACCTCGCCGCCGCCGAGCAGATCGTCCGCGGCACCGCCCGTTCGATGGGCATCACGGTCCGGGACTAGGTCCCGCACCTGTGGGAGGGCGCGGAGGGTCCGCGCCCGCCTGACCACGAAGGAGAGAGATGGTCCAGCGCAGCAAGGCGTACAAGAAGGCCGCGGAGCTGATCGACCGCGACCGCATCTACAGCCCGCTCGAGGCCGTTCGCCTCGTGAAGCAGACGATCACGACGAAGTTCGACCCCACCGTCGAGGTGGCGATCCGGCTCGGCGTCGACCCGCGCAAGGCGGACCAGATGGTCCGCGGCACGGTCTCGCTGCCGCACGGCACCGGCAAGACCGCGCGCGTGGTCGTCTTCGCGACCGGTGACAAGGCCGCCGAGGCCACCGCCGCCGGCGCCGACGTCGTCGGCAGCGACGACCTGATCGAGCGGGTGCAGGGCGGCTACGTGGACTTCGAGGCCGCGATCGCGACCCCGGACCTGATGGGCAAGGTCGGCAAGATCGCCCGCATCCTCGGCCCGCGCGGCCTGATGCCGAACCCGAAGACCGGCACCGTCACGAACGACGTCGGCAAGGCCGTCACGGACATCAAGGGCGGCAAGATCAACTACCGCGTCGACAAGCAGGGCAACCTGCACCTCGTGATCGGCAAGGCGTCGTTCTCCGAGCAGCAGCTCGTCGAGAACTACGCCGCCGCGCTCGACGAGGTCGTCCGCGCGAAGCCGTCCGCGGCGAAGGGCAAGTACCTCAAGAAGATCACGTTCACGACCACGATGGGCCCCGGCATCCAGGTGGACACGAACAAGCAGCGCAACCTCATGGAGGACACCGCCCCGGCGGCGTAGCGCGACCCAGCACCTGACGACGGCGGCCGGTCTTTCCGGCCGCCGTCGCCGCTTCGCGGCCAAGATCGCGGGTACGACCCGCCGCGGCCGGCGGACGGGCCGCCGGGAGGACGGGGGCCGACATGGCCGCGTGTGCCCAGTGCGGAACGGCGTTGCCCCGCGGTGCGACCGCGTGCCCGGAGTGCGGCACGCCGGTGCCGCGCCGGGCGCCGGCGAAGAAGGCCGCCGCCAAGCCCGCCAAGCCGGCCGCCCGCGCGGCGGCGGCCAAGCGGGCGCCGGCCAAGCGCGCGCCGCGGGTGGCGGCGCCGGTCGAGGCGCCCCCGGAGGAGCCCGCCACGGAGGTCGACGCGGAGGTCGACGCGGAGGTCGCGGCCGGGGTCGCGGCCGAGGCGGCACCCACGGCGGCCGACGCGCCGACGGAGGTGGCCGCGCTCCCCGAGGAGCCCGCCGGGGCGCCGGCCGCCCCGGGCGCGGCGTGGCGGACCTGGCCGCGCGGCGGCTGGGCGACGCCCGCCCGCACCGCGCTGCTCGCGCTCGCGGTCGTGGTCCTGCTCGGCGCCGTCGCGGCCGTGACCGCGATCATCGCCGACGAGCCGGGCAGCTCGCCGCCGATCACGCCCGCGCGGTTCGTCCAGTTCACGTGTACGGCGGTCGGGCTGATGTTCGGCTCGACCGTGTCGGTGGACACCGGCGACGAGGGCGGCTTCTCGGGCTTCTTCGAGGGGTGGGGCGTCGGCGCGGTGCCGCTGCTGCTGACGTTCGCCGCGCTGGGCGCGCTCTGGGTGCTCGCCCGCCGGTCGGCGCGCGGCGAGCCCGGCGAGCACGTACGCACCGCCGCCGTCTTCGCGGTGGGCGTCGCGCTCGTGTCGGCGATCGGTCGCTGGCCGGCGGAGGTGGACGAGGAGGACGCGCTGCGGTTCGTGACGTCGCCGTGGAAGGCGCTGTTCTGGGCGTTCCTGGTGGCCGCCGCGGTCGGCCGGCTCGCCACGCTGCGCCCGGCCGTCCCGGAACGCTGGCGCGACTGGTCGCTCGCCACCCGCGCGGCCACCGTCGGGGTGACGGTGGGCGTGCTGCTCGGGTTCGTGGTGTTCGTGGCGGTGTCGTACGCGGGCCCGGACGACGTCGACGTGGACGCGGGCGCGATCACCAGGTCGGTGCCGTTCATGGGCGTCTTCGCGCTGAACCTCGGCACGGTCGCCCTCGGCGGCCTCACCCAGGGGCGGCTGCGGATCGACCCGCGCGAGGACGGCTGGTGGCCGCTCGTCTCGGCGGACCTGCCGGCGCCGTTCTGGCTGGCGCTGCTGGTGCCGCTGGTGGCCGTCGCGGCCGCCGTGCTCTACCTCCGCCGCCGCGTGCCCGGCCCGGACCTGCCGCGCGTCGCCGCGCTGACCGCCGCGCCCGCCGCGCTGGTCTGGCTCGCGCTCGCGCTGCTCGGACCGGTCCGCGTCACCGGGCCGATCGCGGGTGGCGCGAGCTTCCGCGCGGCGGTCGGCGCGGGGACGTGGAACGCGCTGCTCGTCGCGCTGTGGTTCGGCGCCGGCGGCTGGCTGCTCGGGAAGGCGCTCGGCCGGCGCGTTTGACCGGCCGTAGCGGCGCACGTACCCTCGTCGGAGCCACAGACCGCCGGTCGCTGCCCCCGGGCAGCCGAAGGCCCCGACTCGTTCGGGCGGCCCGCGCAGGCGAACGTTCGGGAACGTCCTTTCGACGCCCCTGCGCTCACCTGCGCCGGGGCGTTCGTCGTGTCAGGGCACCGGCACGACACGAAGGAGGCACATGGCCAGGCCCGACAAGGCCGCGGCCGTCGCCGAGATCACCGAGGCGTTCCAGGGTTCGAGTGCTGCCGTCATCACGGAGTACCGGGGTCTGCGGGTCGCCGAGATGAAGGAGCTGCGGCGCGCGCTGGGCGGCGACGTCCAGTACGCCGTCGTGAAGAACACGCTGACCAAGATCGCGGCGAAGCAGGCGGGCCTCGAGCTCGACGCCCTGCTCGAGGGCCCCACGGCCATCGCGTTCATCAAGGGCGACCCGGTCGAGGCCGCCAAGGGTCTGCGTGACTTCGCGAAGGCGCACCCGCTGCTCGTCATCAAGGGCGGTGTCCTCGACGACAAGGCGCTGAGCCCCGAGGAGATCCGCAAGCTCGCGGACCTCGAGTCGCGCGAGACGTTGCTCGCGAAGCTCGCGGGCGCGATGAACGCGTCGCTGCAGCAGGCGGTCAGCCTGTTCGCCGCGCCGCTCTCGCAGACGGCGCGGCTCGCCGCGGCGCTGCGCGACAAGGTCCAGGCCGAGGGTCCCGCCACCGCCGAGGCCCCGGCCGACGCGGCGGAGACGGCCGACGCGGACGCGCCGGAGACGGCCGACGCGGACGCGACCGACACGACCGACACGACCGACACGACGGACGCGGCCCCCGCCGCCGACGAGGCCGACGCGGCACCCGCCGCGGACGCGACCGAGAGCACCGAGAACGAGGCGGCCGAGCCGGCTGCCGAGCCGACCGCCTAAGAGGAGAAGCAATGCCGAAGCTCAGCACCGACGAGCTGCTCGACGCGTTCAAGGAGATGACGCTGATCGAGCTGTCGGAGTTCGTGAAGCAGTTCGAGGAGACGTTCGGCGTCACCGCCGCCGCGCCGGTCGCCATGGCCGCCCCCGCGGCGCAGGGTGGCGGCGGTGGCGGCGACGCCGCCGCGGCCGAGGAGCAGGACGAGTTCGACGTCATCCTCGACGACGCGGGCGACAAGAAGATCCAGGTCATCAAGGAGGTGCGCGCGCTCACGAACCTCGGCCTCAAGGAGGCCAAGGACCTGGTCGACGGCGCGCCCAAGCCGGTCCTGGAGAAGGTCAACAAGGAGGCCGCCGACAAGGCGAAGGCCGCCCTCGAGGGCGCCGGCGCCAAGGTCACGGTCAAGTAGCTCCGCAACGCCGCGACGGGCGGTCACCCACCCGGGTGGCCGCCCGTTCGCGTTCCCGCGCGGCACCTGACACGGACTGGGCTGGCGTAAAGCAGGAGTCGTCTTTACTGTGACGAACGTCACAGGCCCGGGAGGAGCGCGCGTGGGCGTCGAGATCAAGGTCGAGGGGCTGACCAAGTCCTTCGGGCGTCAGACGATCTTCGAGGACGTCACGCTCACGATCCCGGCCGGCGAGATCAGCGTCATGCTGGGCCCGTCCGGCACCGGCAAGTCGGTCTTCCTCAAGCACCTCGTCGGCCTGCTCAAGCCCAACCGCGGCCACATCTGGGTGAACGGCAAGGACGTCCCGAACGTCTCCGAGCGCCACCTGTACGAGGTCCGCAAGCTCTTCGGCGTGCTGTTCCAGGACGGCGCGCTGTTCGGCTCCATGACGCTCTACGACAACGTCGCGTTCCCGCTCCGCGAGCACACCAAGAAGAGCGAGAGCGAGATCAAGCGCATCGTCATGGAGAAGATGGAGATGGTCGGCCTCCTCGGTGCCGAGGGGAAGCTGCCCGGCGAGATCTCCGGCGGCATGCGCAAGCGCGCCGGCCTGGCGCGGGCGCTGGTGCTCGACCCGGAGATCATCCTGTTCGACGAGCCGGACTCCGGCCTCGACCCGGTCCGCGTGGCGTACCTGAACCAGCTTATCGTCGACCTGAACGCGCAGATCGGCGCGACGTTCCTGATCGTCACCCACGACATCAACACGGCGCGCACGGTGCCCGACAACATCGGGCTGCTGTTCCGCCGGCGCCTGGTGATGTTCGGCCCGCGCGACCAGCTCCTGTCCAGCGACGAGCCGGTCGTCCGCCAGTTCCTCAACGGCCGCCGGCAGGGCCCCATCGGCATGGCGGAGGAGAAGGACGCCGCCGCGCTCGCCGCCGAGGCGGACGAGGGCCACGAGATGCCCGACCTGCCGCCGATCGAGCCGCAGCTCCTGCCGACCGAGCCGCTGATCCGCAAGTCCATGCGCTCGCCGCACGGCAGCCACGCGTTCCTCCTGGAGGAACGCGGCCAGGCCGAGGCGCAGGGCGACACGATCAAGATCAAGGCGGGCGCCGCCTCATGAGCGTCGTCACCGGCGCGCTCACGCAGACCGGGAGCATGTTCGCGCTGTTCCTGGACACGATGCGCGCGATGTTCAAGCGCCCCTTCCAGTGGCGCGAGCTGATCAACCAGGCCTGGTTCATCGCCGGCGTCTGCATCGTGCCGACGATGCTCGTGTCGATCCCGTTCGGCATGGTCATCTCGCTGCAGGTCGGCAACCTCTCCCGCCAGCTCGGCGCGCAGTCCTACGTCGGCTCGGCGAGCGTGCTCGCGATCGTCCGCGAGGCCGCGCCGGTCGCCACCGCGCTGCTCATCGCCGGCGCCGGCGGCTCGGCGATCTGCGCCGACCTCGGCAGCCGCCGCATCCGCGACGAGATCGACGCGATGGAGGTGCTCGCGGTCTCGCCGATCCAGCGCCTCGTCGTGCCGCGCGTGCTCGCCGCGATGATCGTGGCGTTCTTCCTCAACGGCCTGGTGTCGTTCGTCGGCATCGCCGGCGGCTACTTCTTCAACGTCAACGTGCAGCACGGCACGCCCGGCGCCTACCTCGCGTCGTTCGGCACGCTGAGCCAGGTCTCCGACCTCTGGGTGTCGGAGATGAAGGCGCTGCTGTTCGGCCTCATCGCGGCGCTCGTGGCGGCGTACAAGGGGCTCAACGCGAAGGGCGGCCCGAAGGGCGTCGGCGACGCGGTGAACCAGTCCGTCGTCATCACGTTCATGCTGCTGTTCCTGGTGAACTTCGTGCTCACCACGCTGTACTTCAGCCTCGTCCCGCAGAAGTTCAGCTGATGGCCACCGTTCCCCCCACTCTCGCCCGCCCGGCCCGGGCCGTCTCTGGCGCCGGCAACCGGTGGGTCGTCAACCCGCTCGGCGACCTCGGCACGCAGCTCGCGTTCTACGGCAAGTGCCTCGCGTGGATGCCGAAGACGTTCGTGCACTACCGCAAGGAGTGGCTGCGGCTGCTCGCCGAGGTGAGCCTCGGCTCCGGCGCGCTCGTCGTCGGCGGCGGCACGGTGGGCGTCATCTTCTTCCTGTCGTTCTTCACCGGAACGCAGGTGGGGCTGGAGGGCTTCAAGGGCCTGCAGCTCATCGGCGCCGAGGTGTTCTCGGGCTTCGTCAGCGCGTTCGGCAACACCCGCGAGATCACGCCGATCATCGCCGGCATCACGTTGGCGGCACAGGTGGGCTGCGGCTTCACCGCGCAGCTCGGCGCCATGCGGATCAGCGAGGAGGTGGACGCGCTGGAGGTCATGGGCATCCCGTCGATCCCGTTCCTCGTGACCACCCGGATGATCGCGTCGTTCATCGCGGTCATCCCGCTCTACCTGGTGAGCCTGTTCTCCTCCTACATCGCGACGCGGATCGTCGTCGTGCACCTGTTCGGGCAGTCGGCGGGCACGTACGACGCGTACTTCTCGAAGTTCCTCGTGCCGGCCGACGTCGTGTACTCGCTGATCAAGGCGCTCGTCTTCGCGCTCGTCGTCACGCTGGTGCACTGCTACTACGGCTACTTCGCGCGCGGCGGCCCGGAGGGCGTCGGCGTCGCGGTCGGCAAGGCGATCCGGACCAGCATCGTGCTGATCGTCGTCATCAACTTCTTCCTGAGCCTCGCGTTCTGGGGCGCCACCGACACCATCCGGATCGCGGGGTAGCCGGGTGCGTACGTCGTCGTGGCGCAACGTCGTCCAGGGGCTGGTGTTCCTGGTCGTCATCGCGATGCTGACCGGGGTCACGATCCTGAAGTTCCAGCGCAAGATCTTCAGCCCGGACGAGATCGCGGCGACGCTCGTCGTGGACAAGGCCGGAACGCAGCTCGGCCTGGACGCCGACGTGAAGATCCGCGGCATCGTGGTCGGCCGGGTCGCCGAGCAGCAGAGCGACGGCCACAACGCCACGCTGCGGCTGCGCATCCTGAAGGACAAGGTCGAGTTCGTCCCGCGCAACGTCCGGGCGCGCATCCTGCCGAAGACGCTGTTCGGCGAGAAGTTCGTCGACCTGGTGATCCCGCCGGGTGGCGCCACGCCGGAGCGCATCCGGTCCGGGGACGACATCCCGCGCGACACGAGCCACGAGGCGCTCGAGGTCGAGCGCGTGCTCGACGACCTGTTCCCGCTGCTGCGCGCGGTGCAGCCCGAGCAGCTCAACGCCGCCCTCACCGCGATCGCCGAGGGCCTGCGCGGCCGCGGGGACCAGATCGGCGAGGGGCTGGAGAACCTCGACCGCTACCTCACCCAGATCAACCCGAAGCTGCCCACCATCCAGCACGACCTGTCCGGCCTGGCCGACCTCGCCGAGTCGCTGGACGACAACGCCGACGAGATCGTCCGCATCGCCCGCAACTCGATCGTCAGCGGCCGCACGCTGACCAGCCAGGAGGACACGCTCTCCGGCTTCCTGCAGGGGACGGCCGGCCTCGCCGACACGCTCACCGCGGTGATGCGGCGCAACGGCGACGCGCTGATCTACCTCTCGGACGCGACGCGCCAGACGCTGGAGACCATCTACCCGAAGCGCGGCATCCTGCCGGAGTCGATCACCGGCCTGAACACGATGCTCACCGAGCTCAACGCCGCGCTGAACCACGGCCCCGCGCTGTCGATCCGCCTGGAGCCGGTCGACACCCGCGGCTCGTACGACACGCCGTGCACCTACCCCGACCGCAACTACCGCGGCGGCTGCTCGATCGGCGAGGGCACGGTGCACGAGCCCGCCGAGCCGCCGCCGGTGCCCGGCGCGTCGATCGCCGGCCAGCCCGGCAGCCCGGAGGAGCGCGACGCGGTACGCCGCCTGCTCGCGCCCGACATGGGCGTCGCGCCGGAGGACGTGCCGGACCTCGCGGTGCTGCTCTTCTCGCCGGTCCTGCGCGGCACGGTGGTGAACGCCTCGTGAAGGTGACCCGCTCGCTGCTCAAGCTCACCGTCTTCGCCGTGGTCACCTCGATCGCGACGATGCTGCTCTACTACACGATCGGCAACATCCGTCCGGGCACCGAGTACACGACGTACCAGGCGGCGTTCTCCGACGTCACCGGCCTGCTGCCGGGCGACGACATCCGCGTCGCCGGCGTCCAGGTCGGGCGGATCACGTCGGCGAAGGTGCAGGACGGGCACGCGCTGGTGTCGTTCCAGCTCGAGAGCAACGTCCGGCTGACCGACGCCGCGAAGGCGCGGATCCGCTACAAGAACCTGCTCGGCCAGCGCTACGTCGCGCTGGAGCTGTCCAGCGACGGCACGCCGTTGCGCGGCGGCGCCACGATCCCGATCGGGCAGACGCAGCCGGCGCTGGACCTGACGACGCTGTTCAACGGCTTCAAGCCGCTGTTCAAGGCGCTCTCCCCGGAGGACGTGAACAAGCTCGCCGCCGAGGTGATCGCGACGCTGCAGGGCGAGGGCGGCACCGTCGACGCGCTGCTCGCCAGCACGTCGTCGCTGACCAACACGCTCGCCGCGCGCGACGCCGCGATCGGCCGCGTCATCACCAACCTGTCCGCCGTCACGGCGACCGTCGCCGAGCGCGACGAGACGCTCGGCCGGCTCATCGCGGAGCTGCAGCGGTTCACCACCGGCCTGGCCGGCGACCGCGACGCGATCGGCTCGTCCATCGCGCAGGTCGACCGGCTCGCCGCGGCCACCGCGCGGCTGCTGGAGGAGTCGCGGCCCTCGCTCGACAAGGACCTCGCCGCGCTCAACGCGATCGTCGACACCGTCGAGGCGAAGACGCCGGTCGTGGACGAGGCGCTGAAGCGGCTGCCCGACGCGGTGGCGGCGCTGACCCGTGGCCAGTCGTACGGCTCCTGGCTGAACCTCTACGTCTGCACGCTGTCGATCAACTTCGGCAACGGCCCGCAGGAGATCCCGCCGGGCGAGCCCGAGGACGGCTGCTGATGCAGACGTCCTTCCGCGAGAAGAACCCGATCCCCATCGGCATCGGCGGCATCGTCGTGATCCTCGCGCTGCTCGTGGGGTCGTTCAACGTCAACCGGCTGCCGATCCCCGGGCTCGGCGGGCAGACCGAGTACAAGGCGGCGTTCAGCCAGGCCGCCGGCATCGCGCCCGAGAACGAGGTGCGCGTCGCCGGCGTCCGCGTCGGCTCGGTGACCGGCGTCTCGCTGGACCTGCCGAACAAGCAGGTGCTCGTGACGTTCGAGGTCAAGGGCGTCGAGCTCGGCGACCAGACCAAGGCCGCGATCAAGCTCAAGACGCTGCTCGGCACGAAGTACCTCGAGCTGACGCCGGAGGGCTCCGGGGAGCTGGCGGAGGGCGCGGTCATCCCGGTCGACCGGACGACGGTGCCGTTCCAGATCTACGAGGCCGGCAACCAGCTCGCCGAGACGATCGACGACGTCGACACCGAGCAGCTCGCGAAGGCGCTCGAGGTGCTCGCGGACACGTTCCGCGACACGAAGGGCAACGCCCGCTCCGCGCTCACCGGCCTGTCCGCCATCTCCAAGACGATCGCGTCGCGCGACGCCGAGCTGCGCCAGCTCCTCGCGTCGACCAAGACCGTCACGGCCGCGCTCGCCGCGCGCGACGGCGAGCTGACGCGGCTCATCACCGACGCGGACCTCGTCATGCAGGTCGTGCTCGCGCGGCGGCAGGCCATCGCCGCGCTGCTGGACGACACGGCGCGGCTGTCGAAGGTGCTCGGGGACCTGGTGCGCGACAACCGCGCGGTCGTGGACCCGTTGCTGCAGAACCTGCACAACGTGATCCAGGTGCTGAAGGCGAACCTGTCCTCGCTCGACAAGTCGGTCGCGGCGCTGGGGCCGTTCGCCCGCTACGCCACCAACGCCGTCGGCAACGGCACCTGGCTCGACGTGTACTCCGAGAACCTCGTGGTCTCCGACGAGATCCTCTGCGCGCTGGGGGCCTGCTGATGAGCAGGTACCAGAAGCCGATCGCGTTCCTCGCGACGATGATCGTCGTCATCGGCGGGCTCGTCGCGATGATGCGCGGCGGCGACTCCCCGCGGATGACGGTGACCGCGTCGTTCGACCGGGCGATCGGCCTCTACCCGGGCGGCTCCGTCCGCATCCTCGGCGTCTCCGTCGGCACGATCCGTTCGGTCACGCCGGACGGGCCGAAGGTGCGGGTCGTCATGGACCTGCCGACCGACGTGCCGGTGCCGGCCGACGTGACCGCCGTCGTCATCCCGCCGTCGCTGGTGTCCGACCGCTACGTCGAGCTGTCGCCGGTGTACGAGGAGGGCCAGTCGCGGCTGCTGGACGGCGCGACCATCGGCGAGACCCTGACGCCGGTCGAGCTGGACGAGATCCTCGGCTCGCTCGACAAGCTGCTCGTCGCGCTCGGCCCCAAGGGCGCCAACGCCGACGGCTCGCTCGGCGACCTCATCGACGTCGGCGCCAAGACGCTCGCGAACGGCGGCGGCGAGGACCTCAACGAGACGATCGTCAGCCTCGCCAAGGCGGTGCGGACGCTCGGGGACAACAGCGGCGACCTCACCGGCGTCATCACGAACCTGTCGGAGTTCACGCACACGCTCGCCGCGAACGACGCGAAGATCCGCAAGCTCACCGGCAACCTGGCGACCGCGACGCGGTTCCTCGCCGGCGAGAGCGAGTCGCTGGCGGCGGCGTTGAAGAACCTCTCGATCGCGCTCGGCGACGTCGCCTCGCTGGTCCGCGAGCACCGCGACGCGCTCGGCTCCGACATCCAGACGCTGGCCCAGGTGACGCAGGTCATCGTCAAGCACAAGGAGAGCCTGATCGAGGCGCTCGACGTGCTGCCGCTCGGCGCCTCGAACATCGCCGGCACGATCAACACCGAGGCGCACACGCTCGACATCCGCAACAACAACCACCAGGCCGACGACCCGTACAGCGTCATCGTCTGCCAGATCCTGTCGCCGATCACCGGCGTGCCGTGCCCTGAGCCACCGCCCGGCGCGGCGACCGGCCCGGTGTCGCCGAACGGCACCACGGCGGCCAAGCGCGCGGCCGCGGCGAAGAAGGCGGCCGAGGACCTCACCGACCGGCTGTCGTTGCGCGGCGTCCTGGGCGGTGCGTCGTGACCCGCCGCCGGCTGCCGCTGCTCGTCGCCGCGCTCGGTCTCGTGTTCGGGACGGCGTGCGACGGCATCTTCGGCGCCAACCTGCCCGGCGGCTCGGCGACGGGGGAGACGTACACGGTCGTCGCGGAGTTCGACGACGTGCTCGACCTCGTGCCGCAGTCGGCGGTCCGGGTCGACGACGTCTCCGTCGGCGACGTCGAGAAGATCGTGCTGGACCGCGCGTCGTTCAAGGCGCGGGTGACGTTGCGGATCAAGAAGTCGGTCGCGCTGCCGCGCAACGCCACCGCGCGGGTGCGCCAGACGAGCCTGCTCGGCGAGAAGTTCATCGAGCTCGGCCGCCCCGAGATCGCCGAGGGCGAGCTGCGCGACGGCGACGTCATCGCGGTGGACAGCACGTCGCGCATCCCGGAGGTCGAGGAGGTGTTCACCGCGCTGTCCGCGCTGCTCAACGGCGGCGGCATCGGGAACATCCAGGAGATCGCGGTCGAGCTGTCCGCCGCGCTCGCCGGCCGGGAGGACACCGTCCGGTCCGCGCTCGGCAACATCACGACGATGGTGACGGCGCTCGACCAGCGGAAGACCGACATCGTCCGCGCGATCGACGCGCTCGACCGGCTCACCGCCACCCTCGCGCGGCAGCGGCAGACGATCGGCGAGGCGCTGGACACGTTCACCCCGGCGCTGACCGTGCTCGCCGACCAGCGCGCGGACCTGACCCGGCTGCTCACGCACCTCGCGAACCTCGGCAGGGTCGCGACCCGCGTCGTCGAGTCGTCGCGGGCGGACACCGTGCGGAGCTTCCAGCTCCTCCAGCCGATCCTCGACAAGGTCGTCGTCGCCCGGGGCGACCTGTCGAAGGCGCTCGACCAGGTGCTTCTGCTGACGAAGCTCGTCCCGCGCGCGATCCCCGGCGACTACCTCCAGCTCTACGTCGAGGTCTACCTCGACCCGAACAACTTCCCGCCCGGGAAGGCCGGCGCGCAGCCCGCGTCCCGCTCCGCCGCGATGGACGCGGCGAAGGCGCTGTCCGCCCGCCGGGCCGCGGCGACGCCGGCGCTGCCCGCGGGCGGCGGCGGGCTCGACTGGCTCCTGCAGAGGGGACTGACGTGATCCGCCGCACGGTCAAGATCCAGCTCGTCGTGTTCGTCGTGATCACGGTCATGGGCATCCTCTACGCCGGCCTGTCGCTGATCGGCCTCGAAGCCGTGAAGCGGCCGTACACGGTCAAGGTCGACCTCGCGTCGTCGGGCGGCATCTTCACCGGCGCGGAGGTCACGTACCGCGGCGTCCGGGTCGGCCAGGTCGGGCCGATGCACCTGACGCGCGACGGCGTGGTCGCCGACCTCAAGATCGACAAGGACGTGCGCATCCCGGCCGCCGGGACGCTCGCGGTGATCGCGAACAAGTCCGCGGTCGGCGAGCAGTACGTCGACCTGCGGCCGCCGCAGTCCGGCGCGCCGTACCTCCGGGACGGCGACTCGATCCTGCGCTCGCACACCCGGCTGCCGATCGAGATCTCCCAGGTGCTGCTCGACCTGGACCGGATGACGAACAGCGTGAACAAGGCCAACCTGCGGGCGTTGGTGGAGGGCCTCGGCGACGCGTTCGAGGACACCGGCCCGGCCATCTCGACGCTGATCGAGTCCGGCAACGAGTTCACGGCCGCGCTGGAGACGGTGCTGCCGCAGACGTTCCGGCTCATCGACGAGGGCCGGATCGTGCTGGACACCGCGCGGTCGACGGCGCCGCAGTTCCGGACGTTCGCCCAGGGGCTCGCGACGCTGACCGACACGCTGCGCGAGTCCGACCCGGACATCCGGCGGCTGCTCGCGAACGGCGTGCAGGCCGCGCAGCAGCTCGACGGGCTCATCGAGCCGAACCAGCAGGCCATCGCGGTGCTGCTCGGCGACCTCGTGACCTTGAACCGCATCGGCGTCGCCCGGCTGGCGGGCACCCGGCAGACGCTCGTCGCGCTGCCCGAGCTCGTGAAGCGGGTGCCGATGGCGCTCATCGACGGCCAGCTCCACAACGGTCTCGTGATCCACGACTTCCCGGTCGCGTGCTCGTACCAGACCGACGAGCGCCTCCCGCGCGAGCGGACCGCCACGGCGCCGGACACCGCGCAGCAGTGCAACCCGGCCCAGGGCGGCAAGCGGACGTCGTGCTACGCGCCGCCGCCGTCGACCGAGATGCAGCGCTGCCTCGCCGCGCCGGCGCCGTCCTCGCCCGCCGACGACGGGCCGTACGACCTCATGGGGCTCGCCACCGGGAGCGGGCCGCTGACGCTGAGTTCGTCGGGCGGGCTCGCCACCGTAGGCTGGGAGGGCGGGCAGGCCGCCGCCCTCGGTGACGCAGGCTGGCTCGCGACGCTGCTCGCGCCGTTGCAGTAGCCGAGAGGATCCCGCGTGACCGACGAGCCCACCCAGGGCACCCCCGTGCCTGTGGACGCTCCGGCCGTGCCCGTGGACGCCCCGGAGGTGCCGACGGAGGCGCCGGAGGCGCCGGCGGACGCGCCGGAGGTGCCGGCGGACGCGCCGGAGGTGCCGGCGGAGGCCGCGGAGGTGGCGGAGCCCGCGGAGGTGGCGGCGGACGTTCCGGTGGTGGAGCCGGCGGACGTCGCGGCGGACGTGCCGTTCGAGGAGCCGGCGGGGCCTGCGCCGGTCGAGCCCGCGCCAGTGCCGGTGGAGCCCGGGGTGCCGGTCGCACCGGTCCTGCCGGAGCGACCCGCCGAGCCGCCCGCGCCGGAGCCGCCCCCCGCTCCGGTCGCGCCGGTTGAGCCCGTCGAGCCGGTCGCGCCCGTCGAGCCGGTCGCGCCGTTCGTGCCGCCGGTGTCCGAGCCGGTGCCGGCCCCCCAGCCGACCCCGCCGCCGGCTGAGCCGAACCCCTTCGCGGTGCCGGTGACGCCGGAGCTGGCGAGCGCCGTTCCCGCGCCGGTCGAGGAGGCCGCCCCCGCCGTCGCGGCCGAGGAGCCCGCCCCGGCGCCGCGGCGCCCCCTGCTCCGCGTGCTCGGCGGCGTTCTCGCCGTGCTGCTCGTCGCCGGTGCGCTGGCCGCGTGGTTCGGGCCCGTCTCGACCTGGCGCCGCGAGGCCGCCCTGGAGGACGACCGCGCCGAGGCCCTCGCCGCCGCGCGGCAGCTCGCCCTCAACATCGGCACCATCGACTACCAGAAGCTCGACGCCGACCTGCGCCGCATCTCCGAGAGCACGACCGGCAAGGCGCGGGCGGAGTTCGACGAGAAGATCCTCGAGAACGACGCCTACAAGCGCCTCGTCACGGAGAACCAGGCCGTCCTCAGCACGACGATCGTCCGGCTCGGCCTGGTGCCGTGCGGCAACGACGACAAGGCCTGCCGGAACGGCGACACCGCGACCGTGCTGGTGTTCCTCGACCAGGAGTCCAAGAACAAGATCCGCACGACCCCGCGCGTGGACCGCAACCGGGTGCAGCTCACGCTGGTCAAGCAGAAGGGGAAGTGGCTGATCAGCGAGGTGTCGGTCCTCTGACCGCCGCGCCGCCGCGGCCGGGCCCCCAACCGTGCAGCCCGCGGCGCGCCCTTCCCGTGTGGTGATCTTCACAGTTGGGGCGGGGCCGGCCGGCTGCCACCGCACCTCCCGCGGTCTTGACGAACGCCACCCCCAGGCGGAAGATCACACCTAGCTGTGGGCGTCGACAAGGGGTTCGTTTCGACAGCGGTCTAGCACCTCGCTAGACTGCCCTTTTGCGCTGCCCACCCTCTGGTCGCTTCATATGGCGGTAGCCGACCTGGAGGGCAACTCGTGTGCCCTTGGCTCAGTGACAGCTCCATCCAGGCTCGGAAGGACGTTCGTTGGCTTCCACGCGCAACTCCGGTCGCATCTCGTTCGCCAAGATCAAGGAACCGCTCGAGGTACCCAACCTCCTCGCACTGCAGGTCGAGTCGTTCGACTGGCTCGTGGGCAACGACGCGTGGCGCGCCCGCGTCGCGAAGGCCCAGGAAGAGGGCCTGCCGACGCCCACGGAGTGCGGCCTCGAGGAGATCCTCGCGGAGATCTCCCCGATCAAGGACTTCAGCGACTCGATGTCGCTCGAGTTCCGCGACCCCCGCTTCGAGCCGCCCAAGTACTCCGTCGAGGAGTGCAAGGACAAGGACATGACGTACTCGGCGCCGATGTTCGTCACGGCCGAGTTCACCAACCACGGCACGGGCGAGATCAAGAGCCAGACCGTGTTCATGGGCGACTTCCCGCTGATGACGCCCAAGGGCACGTTCGTCATCAACGGCACCGAGCGGGTCGTCGTCTCGCAGCTCGTCCGCAGCCCGGGCGTCTACTTCGACAAGACGATCGACAAGACGTCCGACAAGGACGTCTACGGCTGCAAGGTGATCCCGGGCCGCGGCGCCTGGCTGGAGTTCGAGGTCGACAAGCGCGACACGGTCGGCGTCCGCATCGACCGCAAGCGCCGCCAGTCGGTCACGGTGCTGCTCAAGGCCCTCGGCTGGGACGACGCGAAGATCCTCGAACGCTTCGGCGAGTACGAGTCGATGCGCGTCACCCTGGAGAAGGACCACACCACGGGCCAGGAGGACGCGCTCCTCGACATCTACCGCAAGCTGCGCCCGGGCGAGCCGCCGACGCGCGAGTCCGCGCAGACGCTGCTCGACAACCTGTTCTTCAACCCGAAGCGCTACGACCTCGCGAAGGTCGGCCGCTACAAGGTGAACAAGAAGCTGCAGCTCGACCTGCCGCTCACGCAGGGCGTCCTCACCGAGGACGACATCATCGCGACGATCGACTACATCGTCCGCCTGCACGCCGGCGAGTCCGGCTACGAGACCGACGACATCGACCACTTCGGCAACCGGCGCCTGCGCACGGTCGGCGAGCTGATCCAGAACCAGGTGCGCCTCGGCCTGGCCCGCATGGAGCGCGTGGTCCGCGAGCGGATGACGACCCAGGACGTCGAGGCGATCACGCCGCAGACCCTGATCAACATCCGGCCGGTCGTGGCGAGCATCAAGGAGTTCTTCGGAACGTCCCAGCTCAGCCAGTTCATGGACCAGACCAACCCCCTGGCGGGCCTGACCCACAAGCGCCGCCTGAGCGCCCTGGGCCCGGGCGGTCTCTCGCGCGAGCGCGCCGGCTTCGAGGTCCGCGACGTCCACCCGAGCCACTACGGCCGGATGTGCCCGATCGAGACGCCGGAAGGCCCGAACATCGGCCTGATCGGGTCGCTGTCGACCTACGCGCGGGTCAACCCGTACGGCTTCGTCGAGACGCCGTACCGCAAGGTCGTGAAGGGCAAGGTCACCGACACCGTCGACTACCTGACCGCGGACGAGGAGGACAAGCACGTCATCGCGCAGGCGAACGAGCCCATCGACGCGAAGGGCAACTTCGTCAACGACCGCGTGCTCGTCCGCCGCAAGGGCGGCGAGGTCGACTACATCGAGCCGGCCGACGTCGACTACATGGACGTCTCGCCGCGGCAGATGGTGTCGGTCGGCACCGCGATGATCCCGTTCCTCGAGCACGACGACGCCAACCGCGCGCTCATGGGCTCGAACATGCAGAAGCAGAGCGTCCCGCTGCTCCGCAGCGAGGCGCCGCTCATCGGCACCGGCATGGAGGCCCGCGCGGCCAAGGACGCCGGCGACGTCGTCGTGGCCGAGAAGGGTGGCGTGGTCGAGGAGCTCTCCGCCGACTACATCCAGGTCCTCGCGGACGACGGCACGCGCCAGACGTACCGGCTGCACAAGTTCCGCCGCTCCAACCAGGGCACCTGCATCAACCAGAAGCCGATCGTCGACGAGGGCGACCGGATCGAGGCCGGCGACGTGATCGCCGACGGCCCCTGCACCGACAACGGCGAGATGGCGCTCGGCAAGAACCTGCTGGTCGCGTTCATGCCGTGGGAGGGCCACAACTACGAGGACGCGATCATCCTGTCGCAGCGCCTCGTGCAGGACGACGTGATGACCTCGATCCACATCGAGGAGCACGAGGTCGACGCCCGCGACACCAAGCTCGGCGCCGAGGAGATCACCCGGGACATCCCGAACGTCTCCGAGGAGGTCCTCGCGGACCTCGACGAGCGCGGCATCATCCGCATCGGCGCCGAGGTCACGCCGGGCGACGTCCTCGTCGGCAAGGTCACGCCGAAGGGCGAGACCGAGCTGACGCCGGAGGAGCGGCTGCTCCGCGCGATCTTCGGCGAGAAGGCGCGCGAGGTCCGCGACACGTCGCTCAAGGTCCCGCACGGCGAGTCCGGCAAGGTCATCGGCGTCCGCGTGTTCTCGCGCGAGGACGGCGACGAGCTGCCGCCGGGCGTCAACGAGCTGGTCCGCGTCTACGTCGCCCAGAAGCGCAAGATCACCGACGGCGACAAGCTGGCCGGCCGCCACGGCAACAAGGGCGTCATCGCGAAGATCCTCCCGCAGGAGGACATGCCGTTCCGCGAGGACGGCACGCCGGTGGACATCGTCCTCAACCCGCTCGGCGTCCCCGGCCGCATGAACGTCGGCCAGGTGCTGGAGACGCACCTCGGCTGGGTCGCCAAGACCGGCTGGACGGTGGACGGCAAGCCCGACTGGGCCGGCCGCCTGCCGAAGGACGCGTTCAAGGGCGAGCCCGGGCAGAACGTCGCCACGCCGGTCTTCGACGGCGCGCGCGAGGAGGAGATCACCGGCCTGCTCGCGTCCACGCTGCCGAACCGTGACGGCCAGCAGCTCATCGGCGCGTCCGGCAAGGCGCGGCTGTTCGACGGCCGCACCGGCGAGCCGTTCCGCGAGCCGATCTCGGTCGGCTACATCTACATCCTGAAGCTGCTCCACCTGGTCGACGACAAGATCCACGCCCGCTCGACCGGCCCCTACTCGATGATCACGCAGCAGCCGCTGGGCGGTAAGGCCCAGTTCGGCGGCCAGCGGTTCGGCGAGATGGAGGTGTGGGCGCTGGAGGCGTACGGCGCCGCCTACGCCCTCCAGGAGCTGCTCACGATCAAGTCCGACGACGTCCTCGGCCGCGTGAAGGTCTACGAGGCCATCGTCAAGGGCGAGAACATCCCCGAGCCGGGCATCCCCGAGTCGTTCAAGGTCCTCATCAAGGAGATGCAGTCGCTCTGCCTCAACGTCGAGGTGCTCAGCAGCGACGGCATGCAGATCGAGATGAGGGACACCGACGAGGACGTGTTCCGTGCCGCCGAGGAGCTCGGCATCGACCTGTCCCGCCGCGAGCCGTCTTCGGTCGAAGAAGTCTGAGGGAGTAGATAACACGTGCTGGACGTCAATTTCTTCGACGAGCTTCGCATCGGCCTCGCGACCGCGGACGACATCCGTCAGTGGTCGCACGGCGAGGTCAAGAAGCCCGAGACGATCAACTACCGCACCCTCAAGCCGGAGAAGGACGGGCTCTTCTGCGAGAAGATCTTCGGCCCGACCCGCGACTGGGAGTGCTACTGCGGGAAGTACAAGCGGGTCCGCTTCAAGGGCATCATCTGCGAGCGCTGCGGCGTCGAGGTGACCCGCGCCAAGGTGCGCCGTGAGCGGATGGGCCACATCGAGCTGGCCGCGCCCGTCACGCACATCTGGTACTTCAAGGGCGTCCCGAGCCGCCTGGGCTACCTGCTCGACCTGGCGCCCAAGGACCTCGAGAAGATCATCTACTTCGCGGCGTACCTGATCACGTCGGTCGACACCGACGCGCGGCACCGCGACCTGCCGTCGATCGAGGCGCAGGTCTCGGTCGAGCGGAAGCGGATCGAGGACAAGAAGGACGCCGACGTCGACGCCCGGCTGAAGAAGCTGGAAGGCGACATCGCGGCCCTGGAGGCCGAGGGCGCGAAGGGCGACCAGAAGCGCAAGGTCCGCGACGCGGCCGAGCGCGAGTCGAAGCAGATCCGCGACCGCGCGCAGCGCGAGCTGGACCGCCTCGACGAGGTGCTCGACACGTTCCGCCGGCTCGAGGTGAAGCAGCTCGTCGCGGACGAGATCCTCTACCGCGAGCTGCGCGACCGGTTCGGTCAGTACTTCACCGGCGGCATGGGCGCCGAGGCGCTCCAGCGGCTGCTCGAGAACTTCGACCTCGAGGCCGAGGCGGAGTCGCTGCGGGAGACGATCCGTTCGGGCAAGGGCCAGAAGAAGGCCCGCGCCCTCAAGCGGCTCAAGGTCGTCAGCGCGTTCCTCAACACGCGCAACAGCCCGATGGGCATGGTGCTCGACTGCGTGCCGGTCATCCCGCCGGACCTGCGCCCGATGGTGCAGCTCGACGGTGGCCGCTTCGCGACGAGCGACCTGAACGACCTGTACCGCCGGGTCATCAACCGCAACAACCGCCTCAAGCGGCTGCTCGACCTCGGCGCGCCCGAGATCATCGTCAACAACGAGAAGCG
>DASVPJ010000002.1:0-45382 GCA_036382875.1 Mycobacteriales bacterium | reverse complement strand
CGCGACCATGCACCCGTCGCGGCGGCAGTAGTTCTTTGTCACGGTCGACAGGTACGCCGGCGTGTCCTCACGCATCTCGGCCGACCCGTTGGTGACCTTGTTGTACACCGTCAACGTCACCGTCCTCGGCGCCGAGGGCTGGACTGGCTTCGTCGCGGATGACCGGGGGCTGGACGGCTTGCTTGGTGCCTTCGCGCTCGACGTTGCCGGGGCGACCGGCTTGACGACCGGCTTCGCGATGGCCGGTTGCGGTGGCTGTCCCACCACGAACTCGGCCCACGTGATCGGCTCTGTCATGTGCTGTATGCCCGCCGCGTATCGGGCGGCGGGCGCCCCCTTGCACTGCCAGGTCCACGTGATCACCCCGCCCGAGTCCGCGACGAGGCGGGAAGGGGCCTCGGCGTACAGCGCGAAGTTGGGCTCGGGCTCGTCACGCCAGATGCCGAGGTGGTAGTCCGTGGCGGGATCGAGGTTCGACCCAGTGAACTCGACCGCTCCTTCGGCCGTGGTGCACTCACCGCTGACGCTGAGCGCGGGCGCTGGCCGCGGCGGCTCTGGCGCGGCGTCACAGTTGTTCGACGTCACCTCGGAGCCCAACGCCAGCGCGTCGGCAGGCACCCCGAAGATCGTCGGCATCTGGGACAGGTCAGGGCGGTTGCCGTCGAGGCGGAGCTCGGCGTGGAGGTGGATTGCCGTCGAGTACCCGGTCGTCCCAATCGTGCCGATCTGCTGTCCGCGACCGACGTCTCCCTGGGCCGTCGACGGCTCAGCGAAGTGATACGCGTGGAAGGTCCAGCCAGCGCCCAGGCTCACGTCGGAGAAGTTCCCCCGACCGGCGTCGGGACCGTCGGACCCGGGTGTGGCCGTACCGGGTCCCGGCGCGAGGATCGGCATGTTAGGCGGCGCTGTGGCAAAGTCCCAGGCGACCCCCCTGAGCGACCTCGCGCCCAGGCCGTCCTCTCCCCAGTGCCCCTGCGGTGTCGTGGTCACGCGAAGGGTCACGCCGCACGGCCACGGCAACCGCAGTTCTGCGGGCAACGCGTACCGCGCATCGCTGGTGGTGTCAGCCGCAGCCGGCCACGCCGCAAGGTGGACGCCGCCGATGAGCGACAACGCCGACAGTGCAGCCGTCACCGACAGTGGAACCGACACTCGCCGCATGGTGCACCCCGAACGTAGACATCATCCCAACGACACCTACCCGTGGTGGCTGCGGCCACACGCACCACAAGATGAGGGGCTCCCGCATCGGTTCCCCGTGTCACAAGTCCGAGGGCACGATCGCCAGCGAAACAGCCGCTGTACCCGCTGGCAGGCTCACCTGGCGCGTCGGCGTCTGTGGCGCACGTTGGTCAGCGTTGTGCCCACGTCGGCGTAACTCCTGCTGCACGCATCTTGTCCGAAAGGCACCAGCGCGGACGCTCGGGTTGTCCGGTGTGACGTCGGCGCACGTGCGGATCGTCCGAGACTCAACTACGGGAGTGCGCATCAACATCGGTGACTTGCCAGACATCCTCACAGTGGAGGAGACGGCACGAGTTCTCAGGATCAGTCGCGGACTTGCGTTCGCAGCCGTGCGTCAAGGCGACATCCCCTCCGTCAGGGTCGGCCGCCGCATTCTTGTCCCGAAAGCTCCTTTGCTTGCCTGGCTTGCTCCCTCTGGAGCGGACTGCACCGTTCAGCTCGGGTGGATGAAAGCCGGAGAGTCCAGCGGTGAGGGCCGTCCAACTCGGCCATGAGTCGCCATTTTCCAGCCGAGCCAGCACGGCACGCTCTTCGGGTGCTGCTGGCCGACACGCAGGCCAGCGTCGTTGCCACTGCGGCCGCGATGGGCGTTGACCCGACGACCCTGCACCGACTGTTCACGCGGGACCTGATCCGCTATGACGCAGCCGACCGTATAGCTGTGGCTCTCGGCCACCATCCTTCAGAGCTCTGGCCAGAATGGTTCGCGGCGAGTGACGGGCGATGATGACATCCACCAGCGCCGATAGCGTGGGACGCCCGAGAGGGTCGGTACCTCGGCGACGCTGCACGCGCCTCAGCGACTGAGACCCGCGCACGGCTCAATTCTCGATGTCGATCGGATGCTCCACCTGTCGAGCGACTGGCATCCACAGGCCGACCTCGACGGAAGGGGCAGGTCGCAACGATCCGGCGACGCACGCGGAACGCGTCCACAAGCGGAGCCCTCACACTGCGTTTGGGCCAGGCACATTCGGGATGACGTCATCGAAGAGCAACTGAGGGCCAACGGCAAGCAGGCGCACCTCGAACACTGGAAGCGGTCTGCCCTCCCGGTACTCCGCCCAGACGTGGTAGTCCGTCGCATGGCAGGTGTACTTGACGTACTCCTGAAGCCACTCCTCGTAGTCAGGTCGCATAACGTCGTTGTTGGTCCACTCGAACATCGTCACGAGGTTGTCGATCCGTTGCCCGTCGCCGCCGAATAATTTCCCAATGAGGTGCCCGCGGGTGTGCCCGTAGTCTCCGTCGATGAAGCCGGGGGGCTTGATGTGGCGGCTCGCGTCAGTGCCCTGCTCGTTTCCGTACAACGCTCGCCACGGCGTCACGAGGACCCAGCCGTGCGTCGCGAGGCGAGCTTCGTAGTTGGGGTCGGACTTGGCTCGCTCGTACTCAGGCGGTGGGCCCTCGTACGACGTGTCGCACCGCTCCTCGTCCGCCGGGTCCACCCTGGGCAGCGGCGCAGGGTCAGCCGGCCTGATGAGTGGCGTGCGCTTCGGGTGTGGTCGCTTCTCGGGCTCCCGCGCCAATGGCGCGCCATGGTCGGTGCTGAGCGACTCGGTCAGGGACCGGGCGGCCTCCTCTAGCCGTACGGCGGTCGCGACGCCGGCGGCGGCGATCTGCGCCATGTTGTCAATTGCCCACTGGACCATCGTCAGGTACTCGCCCAGCACGAGACCGCCTGAACCCTCGGAACGCTTTAGCGGCGTCGTGGGGGGACGGGGCGGGCGACCGTACGCCGGCATGCCCGGGAGGGCAGGACGCGGGGGCGGAGCAACGCGTGGTATCGGCCGCGGCCGCGTCAGGGTGTCCACGAAGGAGGGGGGCGCGTCGAGCACGGCGGTGCCGCCAGCCGACGTGGCGGACAGGCGAGACGTCTCGGCAACAGGTGCAAGGGAGGGCGTCGAGCTGCCGAAGACGTCCCATGTTGACGTTCGCACCGTGCCGTCGGGCTCGACCATCTCCGCGAGCCGCCCGGCGGCGTCCCACTCGAACGTGCTCACGCCGCGAACCGGGTCGCGGACCGCCGCGATGCGGCCGTCAGGGTGCCAGTCGACCTCCGTGATCAGCCCTTCCTTGATGGCTCGCACTGCCCGGTCGTTGTCGGCCCAGGTCCACTCGGTAGTGCCGGTCGAGTCTGTCTCACGTAGTTCGCGGCCGGCGCCGTCGTAGTCCCACGTTGTCGTCTCACCACCGCCTGTTTCGGTCCTGATCCGTCCGGCGCGGTCGTAGGTCCAGGTCGTGGAGTCACCTGCGGCGTCGGTATGGGCGACCATGTTGCCGAGCGCGTCATAGGCGAGGGTCGCAACACCCGTCGCGTCCTCGACCCTGGTGACCCGCCCATCGGCGTCGTACGTCCACGCCGTCTCCCCTTCGGGGTCGACCTCGGTGAGCGGGTTCCCCGACGCGTCGTACGTCCACGACGTTGTTCCGTCGGCGTCGGTCTCGCTGAGGACGTGCCCGGCGTCGTCGAACGTCCAGCTAGTCGTCCCCGCCGGGGTCGTCTCCCGGACCACGTTCCCGGCAGTGTCATACGCCCAGGTGCTGACGCCGCCGCCGGGGTCCGTGCGGGACACGATGCGGCCGCGGTCGTCGTGGTCGTAAGTCGTCGCTGCCTCCCCGGGAGCCGTCATGGAGACGAGGTCGCCGGTGTCGTCGTAGTTGTACGTCACCGTCCGGCCCTCGCCGTCCGTCCACGCGGTCAGCGCGCCGTACTCGTCGTACGTCATGCGCAGCGTGTCGCCATCCGCCTCGCGTAACGATGTGAGGTTGAGGTCGTCGTCGTACGTCGCGGACGAGCGGTTCCCCGCTTGGTCGACGCGCGCCACGAGCTGGTCCCTTTGGTCGTACTCGAACTTCGTCGTCCTCGTCCTGCCGTCGTGGATCTGCTGGACGACGACGGCGTTGCCGCGGTCGTCGAATGTGGTCCGCGTCGTCAGTCGACCGTCGGCGCTCGTCACGCTCTCGACGCGGGCGTCGGGATCCGTCTCGACCACTGTCCTCGTGCCGCTGGCGTCGGTGATCGCGATCAGCCGGTCGTCGTCGTCGTAGTCGAGGCGACGGAACACCCCGGGCCCGGGGTCGTCTGCCTCGCGCATCAGGTGGTCGTCGTAGCTGAAAGACGTTGTGTTCCCGCGAACGTCACGGACACGGACGAGATCGCCGGTGGCGTCGCGCGTGTACTCGACGCGCACGCCGTCGGGACCCTCGACTGCGTCGATCAGCCCGCCAACGCCGCGGACGAAAGTGATTCCCGCGCCGTCGGATGAGCGGATGCCGTCGGCTGTGATGGTGAGCATGCTGCCGTTGCGGTTCTTCGCCTCGATCAGCCCGCTTGTGCGGTCGAGGAGGTACTCGGTGCCGTCCGCGGCCCTGAGCAGGAAACGTCGCGGGTCGTAGATGCCACCGTCACCGAATGCACCGGTGAGCAGGTTGCCGTCCGACGACGACAACCCGGGGTCATCCGGTGCTGGGAGCAGCTCCGAAGTGGAGCCGTTCCGCGCGGTGAAGGCCGGAGACCCGCCGGGCGAGAAGAACGTCGACAGGCCGCGCGGCGTGAAGTCAAAGGTCTCAACCCGCCCGTCCGGCCAGGTGACCGAAACGAAGTGGGGCCGCGTGCTGCGGTAGCACAGGGAAGCGAACACCAGCCCACTCCCGCAGGAGTACTGCTCCCAGCCACCGTCGCCGAGGGGGCGGTTCACCTCGACGCGGAACGTCGAGAGTTCCAGTGACCATCCGTGGCCGAAGTCGCCGCGTGCGGAGCGGCGTAGCGAGTCGTATGTGCGCAGGACTTGGACCGGGAGGTCGCCGACCGGCACCGCCATGTCCTCGTAGGTCACCGCGAACCGGCCGAACTTCAGGGCGCCCTCGACGACGACCGCAGCCTCGGAGACGGTCGCTGCGCTGTCGCTGCCGGCGACCGTCAAGCGTAGGACCCAGATTCCGTTCGCCACGACGGTGGGGTCGAACGTTCCGAGGACCGGGCCGGGCGCGCCCACCCCCTGCCCCAGCACCTGCGACACCGAGGGGTCAGCGGCGGAGCGGGCAGTGAGCCGCCACGACGCAACATTGGTACCTGGGCGCGGCGTGACATCTGCGGTGACGTCGACAGCCTCCGTCACAACCGAGCCGTCGGCCGGCGCCATCGCACTTACATCCGGCCCTGTGGCGGCTCCGCCCGTACCGGTTCCGCCGGCGGGTGAGGCGGGTGCGACCGTCACGTCCGCCGAGCCGTCGGCCAGTGGGTCATCGGACAGCACCGGGTCCAGCTCGGCGCTGGTCACGGTCGCCTGGTTGGTGGTCCGGTCGACGGACGCGGGCGCCCCGGTGGTGTCCACGAGGAAGGTCAGGTGGGCGAACGCGCCGGGCGCGAGCGTCCCGATGGTCGCGTCGAGCCTTGTGTCGCTGCGGGTGATCGTCGCGTTCGTCGCCTGTACGGACGATGCGACGAGGTCGACGTTACTGTCGATCGGGTCGACGAGTTCGACGTCCGTCAGCGGGTTGTTGCCGTTGTTGCGGACATCGATCGAGTACTGGACGTGGCCCGCTGGCGTCTCCGTCCCCACCGACCAGAACTTCGTGACGCCCAGCGCGAGCGGCGGGCGCGCCACCAGGGTCGCCGACCCTCCGACCGGACCGTAGTCACCGGCGCGGCCCGACGCGTCGGACCAGGTGACGGCCGCGGTGGCCGTGAATGAGGTCGAGGTCCCCGCCGGCACCTCTCGGCGGGCGACGACGGTCGCGGACGCGCCCGGCTCGAGTCGGGCGGGCAGGCCGGTGATCGGCAGCTGCCCCACGCCGGGCAGGTCCACGTCGACGTCCAGACCAACTGCTGGGGCGCTTCCATCGTTGTGCAGATGCACGGTCCAGGTCGCCGCGCCAGGAGTGTCGATCCGGGTTGGCGCCGTGATCGTCGCCCGCACCACGGGGACGCGCTGGGTCGTCCTGTGTACCTGTTGCGATGTGTACACCGCGCCGATCCCGGCAAGGGCCCATCCGAACGAAGTCCCGATCATGTCCCTGCCGTCGAGGTCGAGGAGCCGCGCGACATAAGCGTCGTCGGTCTCACTGGACCCCTTGGGTGCGGGGACTCCCGCCGCGGCGGTTGTCGCGGTTGTCGCGGTCGTCGCGGTCCCGCCCGGTGGCAGAGCGGCCAACGCCGGGACCTGTGCGGCACCCACGACGACCGAGCCGGCCGGGCTGGTGGTGGTGATGCGCACGTCGGAGACGTCGGCGCGCGGCGCCGTTCGCAACGCGCCAAGCGGATCGTCGTCGAAGCGGGCAATCCTGCGGACCGCATAGCCGTCGGACACGATCTCGACCGCGTTGCGCAGCCCGTCGACCCGCGCGGGGTCCATGAGGAGCTTCACCTGGTCAGTGCTGAGCCGAAGGACGGCGGCGGCGGCCCACGACGCGAAGGCGCGCGACTCGACGCGCGTTCCCGCCAGGGAACCGTCGGCGGCGTACGTCACCCGGTCAGCGGGGTTTGGCCGCATGACCAGGGACACCGCGGCCCGCTGATCCGCTGGAGCGACCGGGTCCGTGGACGCCAGCGTCACCCATTGGCCCAGGACCAGATCGTGGTACTCGAGCTCGTACACGGCGCTGCGCACGGTAATCGCGCTGCCGCCGCGGTTGTCGACCGCCAGCTCAACCGGCATGACCGCAGTCCCGCCGCCGCCCGGGCCGGGGATACCGTTCGCGAGTGTCGAGGTGTACGTCACCACCTCCCCCGGAAGGGCACTGTCGCGGTCGGCGGCGAAGCTCGTCTGGAGGTGCGGAACGAAGGCGGGAGGCGCCGCGATGGGCACGACGGTGCCCCCGCCTGGGGCGCTGCCGCAGCTGACCCCGGAGACGGTGTTGCGCGAGCCCACGATCCGTACTGTGCGGCCAACGACTCCGCAGTCGAGCTCATTGCCCGACCCGGTGATCTCGACGCCGCCCTGAGCGGCGAAGATGGAGCCCTGAAGGACATGGCCGGATCCCGCGAGGTCGACTGCGTGCGCGCCCGTCGACGCGGAGACGAACAGCAAGCCATCGACAAACGGGCTCAACCGGGCACGAGAGCCGGATAGCGCGATGTCGCCAGCTGACGCGATGGTCACTTGCCCGCCGATGTCGGACCCGGACAGCCTGACGTTGCAAGGCACGTGGTACAGGCCGGACACGAGCGGACGCACGGGTGTCCACCCTCCGCCTCGGCAAGCGGTTGCGGGGATGTCGTGGTAGCGCGCGCCCGTGGCGACCGCCGCCCGGCCGCCGGGCAGATAGTCGGCCATGACGAACACCGCCGGCAGGTCGGCGACCGGTACGGCCATCGGTGCCGGCTGGATCACGGAGCCGCTGCCACGGACGTCCACAGTGCCGTGGTGCTCCACGCCTCCGAGAAGGAGGTGGCCTGAGCCGGAGATGCCGATGCCTCCGTTGGAGTGGACCAGCCCGACGACTTCGTTCGCCGACCCGCTGATCCGGATCGCGTTGCTCTCCTGTCCCGCGGCCCACAGCGCCGCGCCCGGGGTCGGCTCCCCTGGCCCCGCCGCGCCAACGTTGAACGTGAGCTTCTTCGGCATCGACGAGCCGCCGTCCTTGTCGGTCACCACTGCGCTCACGGTCTTGTCGCCCGTTGTCGCATAGACGTGGCCCGAGAAGCCGTAACCCCACCCGGTGCCGTCTAGCACGGCGGGTACCTTGTCGGTGGATCCGTCGCCCCAGTCGAACGTGATCCAGTGGGCGTCGAGGATGCCTTGGTCGCCGAGCACGACCGTGGCCTGCGCGAGGCCGTCGGTGGCGGCCGGGTCGGCCTCGATGCGGTGGACCACCGGGTCGACGTTCGTCACGCGCACACGCACCTCGTCGGTATCGCTGGTGACCCCATCCGAGAGTGTGAGCCGGAACGTGTAGGTACCATCGTCGAGCGCCGTGAAGGAGGGGCGGGGATCGGCGGTGGATGACAGCCGCACCGGTGGCCCGCCGCTCGATACTGTCTCCCAGGCGTAGGTAAGCGGGAGGTCGGTCGCGATGCCCCCGCGGAACTCGAACATGTTGTCGTCGTAGTCGAGGTCCCCACCGCCGACGAGGTCCTCGAAGCCGACCCGGAAGACGCCGGGGCGGACGGCATGTACGACCGCGTGCTCTAACCCGTCCGGGTTCCGCGACGCGGGTCCCATCCGCAGCTCGACACCGCCGTAGCGGATGCCGAACACGAGTTCCACGCCCGGAGTGAAGCGGCCAAGCGGGTGGACGGTGCCGATGTCGCGGTTCGTTGTGATGTCCCGTTCCGGATGCGGCTCGAGAAGCCACAGCGCGCTCGTGATGCCCGCAGTCGCCGCAAGGACCTCGACCTCGACCGGCGCGCCCGTCGCGTAGAGGCGCCCCCCGAGGCCGGTCGACGCGGTGCCGCCCTCGCCCGACTCCGACACTCCGCGGCTGGAACCCGAGCCGTCGAGGCGAACCGTAGAACCTTCCACCACCGACTGGTCGACTCCGGCATCGGCCGTCAGGTTGGGCTGGCACGGCGCAGCCCCGGGAACGCCCGCGCAGTAGTGCGCGAGAACGCGTGCCGGTGACAGCGCCGTGCCGTACACCGCGACGTGCGCGAGGTCGCCCTGGAAGCTCCGGACCCATCCGTCGCAGGCGTCCGCGTCACGTCCGATGGCGACCGCGTGGCTGCCGTCGTAGAGCAGCTCGCCCGTCGCAGCCTGCATGCCGGCGAGGACGCCGTCGACGAAGACCCGCCACTCCGATCCCGTCCACTCGCCGACGAGGTGGTGCCAGCGGCCGTCGGCAAGGCCCGTACTGCCACGAGCCGCCGAAGGCGTCCCGCCGGGGTAGCCGTCGAGACTCAGACTTCCGTCGAACAGGTGCAGGCCGTAGCCGTGGTGGCGCCACCGGAAGACGATGCCGCGGTCCGCCGTGCTCGTCCGGCTCCACGCCTCGATGGTCAGCCGCTGCAACGCGAGGGTGTCCGGCTGCCGGCCCACGTCCACTCCGGAGCACGGCGCACCGTCGAACTGGAAGGCCGTCGAACCCTCAAAGGGACCTGGGACACCTAGCTTCACGCTGCCCTGGATCATCCCTGGGTTCGGCCCAGCCGCATCCCGCGCCAACGCGCCCGCTGTCTCGTCGAACGGCCACCACGAGACCGGTTGGTCCGATCGCACTGCAGTCTCGTAACCGGATTGAGTGGCTGCCGCGACCGGCGGCACCGGCCCGACAAAGGATAGAGCCGACAGGCCGGCAGTTGACATGGCCGCGCTGACTAGGACCGACACCATGCGCTTCACGCGACCTCGCCCCCGTGCTGTCATTTTTCGACCGAGACCATGCCTCGACTGAGGTAAGTTACGGGCTGCAGGTTGGGATCACCATGGCCAGGAAAGACCATTTTTCATGGATTGCGGTTGTCCTCGCACTCGAAGTTCTCGGGCGACGTTGGTCGAGCCTGTGGCGACGCTGATTGGTGGTCATGCCCCTACGGTGGCCTCCACTACAGGCGTGCCGCACTACCCGCACACCAGCGGCTCTCGCGTAACCTCGAAGTCGCCCGCCGTGAGCCATCGCTCGCTGGATTGGTCGATATCGAGCCCCGCCGTCTCCAGTCGTTTAGCCAGTGCAGTCCGTGACCCAGGTTGGCCGAGACGCACGTCGTGCAGCCCGGCTAGATCACTAATCTCCCGTAGAGCGCCGGCGCGAACGATGATGACCTTGTCACGGTTAAGTGCAAGCGCCATGCCGGCCTCGAGCACGACGTTCAGCCGCGGCTGGCATTCGAAGCGCAGTGTGCCGTTTGCGTGGTCGTCGAGATCTGGATGAAGACAGCCAAGATCATCCGGCGTGAAGAGCACGACCACTGCATCTGCTATCCGGAGTCCCGATGCGACAATTTCGCCGACGTACGGGGTCGCCTGGCCGGTCGCGGCTCGCGCTTCCTCCCACGAGACGAGCCCGATCCCGAGCGCCTCAAGAAACCGGATAAGCGACTCGGTCAGTCGGCCGTCGCGACCGTGTACGAGAAACACCTTCTGCCTTCGCCCTGGCTGCCTGTGCATGAATCCACGGTCGTCAGATAGTCGAATGCCCTCGTCTTCGATGCCGGGAGGGGTGGGTTCCCCGCCGTAGATCTCCGCACACAGGTCACGGTCATTCGTCGCGAGCCACTCTTCCAACCCGATGAACGACGCAACAGTGTCGAAGAACACGAACTCACGACGGCCACCGGGGAGTCGCCGTTCACCAAGCACTGCGGGCAGCACCTCGTGGACCGCGGCAGTGTAATCGTCTCCCCGGGTCAGCAAGGCACGCAACAGGTGGGGATGACCACGGACCACGTTGATTGCATCGGTGCGGCGTGCTAACTCGAGCCATCGTGCCTTATCGAATGACGACATCATCACCTTGCCCACGGCAAGCTTGAGCCGGCTCGCCATCGCCGCATCGACGGAGTGGCCGTCGAACGTCCCGCCTGTCATGTCGCGAACCGCCGCACGTCAAGCGACTCCAGCACCCCGGTACGCCAGGGTTCCCCATCGAGTGACCAGACGTCATCGGCCTCGTCCATATCCGCGGCGCCTAGCGTGGACGCCACGACGGCACATGCGTCCAGACTCAACGTGGTGGCATCTCGTGGGACGCTGTCCGTGAAGAGCACTGCGGAGTTGCGTGCCGAAATTCGGTCGACTCGGTCACCGAAGTAGCACTGGCTCAGAACCGAGCCCACAATTTCCACCGAGCCGACTCCGCTCCGGTCCCCACCGCTTACTACGGCGTGTCTGATAGCGGACCCGGTCACGGTGACGCAGTCCAAGTCAAGCGATTCGAGAAACAATCCCTTCGACACGAGCGACGTGATGCGAAGCGGTGCCGCCCCGTAGGCAGCTTGGATACCTAGGCCTTCGGCGATCCCACCCTCGATCGTCACGCCGTCTGCGCCAGCGACCGTGGCCTTGACAATGACGGCACCACGCAGATCGCAGTTCTGGAAATGCACGTCAGTCAGATGGCAGCCGAGGAACAGCGCGCCTGCGAGATCGGCGTTGCGGAACGTGACACCATCGAGGTCAGCCGTCACGACGCAACCACGCCAACGTACGTCGCTCACGACTGCGCTGCGTGCAAAGTCGGACCACCGCAGCTCGCGACCCCGGAGCACTGTCAGTGACTCGATAGCGTTCGCCGGCTTAGTGATCACGTCGCGGGACCATTTTTCGAGCGCCTTGCCGAACCCGTCGTGCACCAGCGTCACAACACGAGTGCCGTCCACGGTCGGCATGTCGCTGACAATGCCGACATCGCGTAGCCAGCTCAGTGCTAGGTCGAAGCACACGACCAGCTCGGCTCCTGCGGCGCGAGCAGTCCAACCCCGTGCGCGACCAGCGGTACGTGGATCCTGCTCGTCCGGTGCCGTGCGCTCACCGCCCGCACGAGCACGCTCGGCCGGATCTGCCAATAGCTCCATCGCCTCGCCCTCCGAGAGCGAGAGCTCCCGGAACGCGTCGTCGAGCGACTGCCACAACAAGTCGCCGGCATCGCGCAGCAGCTTGTACCCGGCTGACGACAGATGGGGCGCCACGAGTGCCGCGGCGTACTCGACCGTTGTCGCTTGGCGTGGATCGGGATGCGCAATCGCGGCCTCAGCCATCCGAGTGGCAACGTAGTGCTGCAGCGCTCTTGCGAAGGATGCGGGACCGCCATCGAGCATGTCGTGCGACCCGGCGCCGAATGCTTCGACAGCTTGGCGGGTGACCGTGGCGCTATCTACCTCGCGGCATTCGTCCGCGAGTGACCAGAGCAACGATTGCAGGTGCAGCAAGCCCACGTTGTCGCCGTGGCCACGGGGCGAGGACTCTGGTGTCGCTGCATCGTCTTGCGTGGCCTCGGCCCACCATTCCTCGATCAGGCGGACAGCGTCGTCGTCGATGCCCAGCCAACTGGATGCCAGCGGCTTAGTAATGAGGTCACGTACTGCCGCAGTCGCGATCGGCTCGATCTCCACGAAGGCGAGGTCACGGACGAGCGACTGTTCGAGCTGCCGCAGGTCTGTGTGGAACTCCCTGCGCAGCGAAACGACCTGCCCGAACCGGAACTTCTGCGCAGCGTGCGCGACGACGCGCAGGAACCCGAGTCCGACTCGCTTGTCGTAACGAAGGAGTTCCTCGACTTGGTCGAAGATGAGGATGAGGCGGCTCTGATACGGGCGCCGCTCGCCCGGAGGCCACTCTGTGGCGGCGTCGACCGCCTCGAGGAACTCGATCGGCGAGTCGAACGATTCGAGCGCCGGTACATCGAAGACATCGCGAGGCAGCATCGCGTCGACCACCTGGCAGTAGAACTCGGCGCCTTCGCTGCCGCGTGCGCTGTTCCAGTCGCGACACACGACGGGAACGAGATTGATCCTAGCGAGTTCGTCCACCACGCCGGCATATAGCAGTGAGGTCTTTCCGGCGCTCGTCGGGGCGACGAGCTCTACGACGCTGTGTGTACGAAGCGCGACGAGGACCCGCTCGATGTCGGCGTCGCGGCCGAAGAGCAGCTGCCGCTGGCCCTGGCGCAGTGGAACGGGGCCGGGCCACGGGATGGCACGCTCGGTCATAGCCGCACCGCCCGGACTGAGACGCACTCTTCGGCGCAGGCGTCGACGTACGCAGCGAACTCTGCAAGGTCACCCCATACGCGCTTCACGCCTAGCCACTGCAGCAGCAGGCTGCGCTCGCGGTCGAAGCGCTTATTGACGGCTACCGCTGCGCGTGTCGGCGACCTTCTGTCCGAGTTACGGTAGTACAGGTCAAAGAAGAGGCGCATTCTGGCGTTCCAGTCGATCAGCCGCTGGCCGAGGAATGCCCAGTGCCGGTTGCGGTCGCGCACCGCGGCAGCGAGCCAGCCGGACAAGGGCCACTCGGTTGCGGACTTCAGGTGGTCGAATTCCGAGAAGACGATGGCGTGATGCAGCGCGGGGAACCCAACCGCTTTCGTCGCATCGAGACCGTCGGTCGACCGGGGCCTGACCATCGCATGGTGCGTGAGCTCATGCAGCGGCGATCCGTTCAGCTTGACGACGACGGGGCCCCTCAGTTGAAGGCCAGCGAGCGTGTCACCAGAGTCACGTGGCTCCTGAAGATCGCCTACGTCCCGCCACGTGAGGTCGCGGGCGACCTTCCGGCCGGGGTCGCATCGGACGGACCCCGCCAGCCAGCGCAGCGTGCCGCGGCCGGCCTGATCTTCGGCGCGCGTCTGGAACTCCCAGACGGGAATCACGACGTGGAATTCGGTGAGGCTCGTGTCGTTGAGCGCCTGCTCGAGCTCGAGGTCGTACGTCGTGCTGAGAACCATCGGGATCGGCCACTCGGGCGACGACCCAGTCTCGTCGTGCTCGTCTCTCCAGACGCGGTAGCTGTCGGCGAGGTAACGCGCGATCGAGGCGTAGAACCGATCTCGCTCACAGTGCCGGTCGCCGCCACGCGAACGGCTGAAGCGCCGTTCGTACCCATGATCGAGGATGTCTCGCATGCCTTCGGTAAGGTGCTTGAACGAAACAGCACCGACGGCGAGCGTCGGCTCGACGCGGCGCGTCGGGGACGAGCCTCCGCACATGAGCGAGAGTTGCGTCGCGAGCTCCTCGGTCGTCGGGTCGATGCCCGCGTAGAACACGATGCTGTGCCACAGGACGTCCGTCAGCCATTCGACGAGTGCACCCGTCACGTAGGACGGCGACGCCGCGTCGAGATCATTGGCGATTCGAACCAGGCGACCCCCGAGAACACGTCCGCCCAAGAGTTCGCGCCAACTGATGTCGGAGTAACCATCCGCGATCTCGCGCGCAGCAGCACCCGCCAGCTTCACGTACTCGCGCAACGAGGCGGCGGCTGCATTGTTCGGGTCGAGCGGGACCGCGTGGTTGTGCCAGTCGTTGATAGGCGCGCCCGACTCCGCGACCTCGTGCGCGAAGACGACTGTCGCCGCGTGCGCGGCCCCGAGCAGGCTCGCGCGGAGGAGGCCGACAGCTTCGTCGTCCTCAACGTCCGTCGGGGCGGCGGTCGGCGAGCGACCGGCGGCGGAGCCGCGCGACCCAGAGCTGCTCGAGGAAGTCGGCCTGTTCGTCGGTGCATCTTCCCTTGAGTCGCCGTTGAACCTCGTAGTACGGGACGGTCTCGTTCGAGCGCAGCTGCAGGCAGCCCGGGCCGACCACTGGGAGCAGGCTGCCGTAGGAGCCGAAGTCGGACGCACTCGCGAAGTCGGCGAGTGTGACGTCCTCAGTCGCGTGGTCAGCTACGTGGCCATCGGCCGCGCCGTCGGGCGTTCTAGACATGCAACATCTCCTTCTGAGACATCACCGGGGCCGCCAGACCCGATGCGGTGCGTGCGAACGACGCCGTGATCGCGACGGCGACCCGAGCGGCCTCATCGTGGAGGGCAAGGCCGGTCGTCGTGACTTGGCGAGACAGGACGACGCGAGCCAACGCGGCGCCCGCGTCGACCTCGACGTTCGGGGGGGGAACGAGTTCGACCCGGCCGTCCGCGGGGAGCGCCATGTCGAGACCCCGACGCGCCACTGGCCCGTCCGTGAGGTTGTGACAGATCAACTGCGAGACGTGGTCCTGCGTGGCCGCCCACTCACGGAGTGGCACGTACGAACCGGCCGGCAGACCAAGGTGCGCCGCACAGTGATCGAGGTACACGTCGGGGACGTCGCACTTGCGGGCGATGTCCGCGGCGAGTGCCGACGAGCCCTGGAATCGCGGGTTGAGTTCGGTGAAGAGGACCCTGTTGCCGTCGACAAGAAGGTCGACGCCGAAGGTCCCGATGTACCGCTCCTGCGCAAGCCACTCGCCAACTCGGCGGACGACGGTGTCGATGCCATCGAGCGCCGTCGCTGACAGCGCGGCGCCCGCGGCGAAGTCGTTGCCGCAATATCCGAACGGCCGAGTCGTGCACTCGGGCACGCCGATCAGTTGCACCGAGATCGGCGCCGACGTCACGGAACCATCAGGGAACACAACCCCCGCGGTGTTGACCGGTACCGCGTCGGCGAAGTACGGGGCGACCGCCGCATACGAGTCGCGACGTTGCGGCCACACGGCGTCGAGGTCGTCGGGGTCGACGACGAGACCGAGACCCACGCCACCGGACGTTCGGCTCGCACGCAGCATGACCGGTCCACGCTCGACTTCACGTCGCACGGCTGCGCGATCCTCGAACGCGACATACCGCCACGGGATCACGTCGACGCCCGCCGCACGCAGGGTCGATTCGACCCAGGGCTTGTGGTCGAACGCGGCCTGGCGCTCGTGGAACATGGCGAGTAGCGAGACTGTGGCGAAGTTCGCGAACTGGATCGCGGCGATGAACTCCGACGACCGGTATGGCACGAGGATAACCGGACGTCGAGCCGTGACGAGCAGGGCACGGCGGAGCTCAGCGACGACATCGCGGTCGTCAGTGTCGAGGTCGTACGTATCGAGGTCGACCCTGCGATTCGCGAGTCCCTCAAGCGAGGCGCCGAGGACGCGGCGACCTGCTACGGGCGCGGTGATGCTGTGTGCCTCGAACGTACCCCCATCACCCGTCAACGGGAGCAGCGGGAGACCGTCTTCCCCTCGCGTGCCGAACCACACGACCGTCGCGGCGCCGACACGGCGGGAGAGGCGCTCGGCGCGCTGGGTCCAAGTCGTCGAGGTGTTCACGCGGCTGCCGACCCGAGTGCGCGTTCCAGAACAGCCATGCGCACGAGCAGTGCGGCGTCGCTCTGTGCGAAGTAGCCGGCTACCGGTAGTGCGTCGACCGACCGGTCGATCTCATCGATACGCGGCAGCGGACAGAGGATGCGCGCGTGCGGTGGCAGTTTCCGCGCGAGCGCGTCGTCGATCGCGAACGCGCGACGTTGCTTGGCCGTGAAAGATCCGCGTGGCGAGTGCGGGGGGAAGCCCGCCACGTACACGATGTCGACGTCGTCCACGACCAGCGTGTCAGTCGACTCGATGCAGTGACCGGCGGCGATCGCGGGTGCCACGTACCTGTCGGGCATCTGCAGCGCAGGCGGTGATACCAGTCGTGCGGTGACGTCGTCGAACAGGGATAGGGCGAGCAGCAGCGAGTGAGCTGACCGCATCGACACGAGATCGCCGACGACGGCAACGGTCAGCCCGTCGATCCGGCCGCGCGCAGCCTCGATGGCGAAGAGATCGGCAAGAGCCTGGGTTGGGTGCTCGTCAGACCCGTTGCCGCAGTTCACCACCGCGCATCGAGCCTCGCGGAGCGCGTGATCGAACGCGTCCACGTCAGGATGACGGACGCAGAGCACGTCGGCGTACGCCGAGACGACCCGGATCGTGTCTTCGAGACTCTCCGGGTTGCTCATCCGATCCGCGTCACGGGTCTCGTTCAGCACGAAGGTCCCGACCCCCAGCCGGGCGGCTGCTGCTTCAAATCCCGCGCGAGTCCGGGTCGACGACTCGAAGAACAGCACCCCGGCGACGCCCCGAGCCGCAGGGACGTCGCCTCCGCCGATCGCACGCGCCGTCGCGAGAACCGATTCGATGTCGGCTCGCGAGAGATCGAGGACGCTCGTCAGATGACGCATGTGGCGCCGATCGGCTGGTCGAGCGGGATGTAGAACTCCCCGTCGGGGAACGCCACCGTGTTGTGCTGGCACGGTACGCACCGAGGGCCTGGTCGCACACCGTTGTCCGCGGCGACGCAGATCTCCCACGTCGCCTCGTACACCCGATGCATCTCCTCAACGGTGGTGTGCGGTGCATCACGAAGGGGCGTCGTGCTGTCCGGCCGGAACGGCGAGAGCACCGGCACGCAGCCACGCTGGACGAGCCGCCGGATCCCCTCGATCGTGCTGTCGATCGGCTCGATCGCGGCACCGAAGACCATCAGCGACTGCACGCGGCCGATGCCGAACGCTTCAACGGCAGTCTCGATGTAGTCGAGGTAATGAGCTGGACCGAAGCGCTGCGACTTGTTCGGAGTGAGCCGGCGCGCCCGCTTCTCGTCGTAGATCTCAAGGTTGACCGACAGCATGTTGACGCCGGCGTCACGCAACCATGCCGGGTAACGCCTGTCCTCGCGTGGCGGCATCATGACGTCTACCGGAAGCACCGACCGAGACGCCAGCGTCTCGTAGACCTCATCGATCCAGGCCTCGTCGTCTGGTGTCGGCGTCCCGCCGCTGACGAGTACGTGGCGGGCCGGCGCCAGCGGGTCGACGGCCGCTAACTCGATGACCTCGACCATGTGCTCAAGACGCTTCTTGCGGTAGCGGAACTCGTAGGGCAAGTCGCAGAAGTGGCAGTGCCATGCGCATCCCTCGATGGGCGATATACGGCACCTGTCGGTGTGGGTCACGCCGACATTCGTGTAGGGCACCTCGCGACCATCGTCGACGAACGTACGCGCATGGAACGCGGGGACGGGCACCACCGTGACCGGTACGCGTTCGCCGTCGAGGATGACGACGAACCCGTCCTCGTATCCGAGAACCGCGCCGGATTCGTGCGCGTATCCCTCGATGAAGGGCGCGTTGACGTAGACGCCGCTGTGCGTCGCAAGGCAGATGCCACTCGTTGACGCGTACTCGCTGAGACTGAGTGGCCCGCCGTAAAGATCCAGCCAGGTCGATTCAGCGACCGCGTCGACGCGGATGCCGTTCGCGAGCAGGTAGTACTTCAGCCATCGTTCGTCCGTCACCGGTGTCCCCCTACCGCCGCGGCCCCACGTCTCCGAGGCGGTCAACGTAGAGCAGCCCACGGGGCGCGTCAGGAAGTTCAGGAAATTTCCTCAGAATGGCCATCGTCGAGGGGTACAAAGTCCTAGGCGAGCGGTCCCGAGGTGGGCTAGGCGCTGCCCGCGCCGAACACGCGCTGCCGCTTCCGGCTCGGTTGCGCGGACTTGTCGTACCGGCGGGATACGGTCGCGAGCCATGAGGGCAAGCAGGGGATCTGGTGGACCGACCAAGCACATGGTCCGCCTCGGCGACGCACGCGATCTGTCGTTCATCGAGACCGAGTCAGTGCACCTCGTCGTCACGAGCCCGCCCTACGCGATGCTCAAGGAGTACCCCGATCGGCCTGGCCAGCTGGGCAACATGCCCGTCTACGACGACTTCCTCGACGAGTTGGACCGGGTATGGCGCGAGTGCCTTCGCATCCTGGTGCCGGGCGGACGGGTCGCGTGCGTCGTTGGCGACGTCTGCATCTCCCGCCGCCAGGGCGGCCGACACCATGTGCTGCCGCTCAGTGCCGACATCCAGGTCCGCGGCCGCAAGCTCGGCTTCGACAACCTCACCCCGATCCGCTGGATCAAGGTCGCGAACATCAAGCTCGAGGCGAGCCGCTCCAGCCGCTTCCTCGGCAAGCCGAACCTGCCGAACGGCGTCGTGAAGAACGACGTCGAGCACATCCTGCTTCTGCGCAAGCCGGGCGGGTACCGGAAGCCGACCGACGAGCAGCAGCGGCTCTCGTTCATCCCGACCGAGGAGTACTCGAAGCTGTTTGCGCCAGTCTGGACCGACGTCACCGGCCAGCTGCGGACCGCGCACCCCGCACCGTTCCCCGTCGAGGTACCACGCCGGCTCATCCGCATGTTCAGCTTCGTCGGCGACACAGTCGTCGACCCGTTCGGCGGCACCGGTACCACGGCGCTCGCGGCGATGGAGACGGGCCGCAACAGCGTGACGGTCGAGGTGGACCCGACCTACGTTGACCTCATGGCGACGCGCCTTAGGAGCAGTGACGTCGCCGGCAGCCTCACCATCGACGTGCCGGAGACATCGAGTGCGGTGGCATCGTCCCTGACGGTCGTGAGCTAACCGCGATGCCGTCGCGGAAGCCCTCGAAGCCGAAGCCGCTCAAGCAGACCAGCACCGGGATCGCGTCGGTCGACGCGCTGTCGGTCGACCCATCGCCTACCCTGCAGACGTACCTCAACGCCGTGTCGGAGTATGTGCGGGACGCGCCGACGCGGTTGGCGAGCCCTGCCAAGGGAGCGCAGATCGCGCTCAGCTCCGGGCTCGGCCGCGTGCTCCGGAGCGAGCTCGTGGCGAAGGTCCCGCGGATGGACCCGCACGCCGGTGAGCTCAACGTCGCCGGCGCACTCCGCACCGCGCGCGCCGATGTCTCCGAGGCGCACCATCTCGACGGGCTCCGGCTCGCGGTTGAGATCAAGCCAGTCAACCTCGCCGTCGGCCGGGCGATCTGGAACCGCTTCGGAGACGTCCGCGCGTTCGCCGTCAACATCCACCTCAAGTTCCCCTTCGCTGTCGTCGGCGGTGTGCTCGCCGTGCCGACGTGGGAGTGGGCGAAGGAGACGAAGGCGATGTCGATGGCTGCCGCCGAGGCGACCGGTGTCGCGGACGATCTGGGCGATTCCGACGACGCGGTGGCTGAAGGCGACGAGGACGTCGACGAGGCCGATGAGACCGAGGACCTGGCGGCGACCGCCGCGGTTGACCCTGCAGCCCTCTACAAGAAGTCGACGTTGCCGCTCGTGAACCGGCTCATCACTCGCCTACAGCGCACCCGCCGCCGCGAGACCGAAGCCGATGCCGCGCACCTCCTGGAGGCCGTCGCGGTCATCGTTTACGACCCGGACACCGGCGAGCTCTCACCCGACTTGCCGCCGCCCGGCAGCGACCTGCGCTGGGACGAGTTCGTCACCGCGCTCGCCGAGACGTACGACGTCCGCTTCGAGGACTAACGCCCCAAGCGTGCACCGCAGCAGGCATGGCACGTCCGAGACCAGCTGAGCCGCGGACCGCGCGCCCAGCGGGCAGGCCGTTCTTGCCTGCCCGGTCTCCTGTATCAAGGGGCGGCCCCGCAGGATGCGCGGCCCGTGGCGTCCGCCCACCAGCAACACGGATCGTGCGTAGTTGCTGGACGCGATCCTCCCGCCACTTGCTGGTGGCAGCTGCCGATCAACGTCAGCCAGCAACCGGCCAAACGTCCGTGACTGCTTTGGCAAGCACGAAGTTGCGTTGCACGATGTCGTGCTCGCTCCACTCCGCCTCGTGTGGATCGACGATGTCCTTGTTGAGCAGCAGAACACTGAACTTGTTGAGTAGCGATCGCTTCCCCAGCCCCGCGTCCTTGCCCGTGGGTGCGACGACGCGCGCGGCCTCGTCCGTCCATGGACGGTTCGAGAGCGCGGCGTTCAGCGTGCGGGTCACGAGGGTCAGGTTGCCTAGCGTATTGATGAGTTGGTCCCGGCGCCGGGCAGCCTCAGGGTCCTTCGCCGTGTCCCAATGGCTTCGCCAGCCCTGTGGCATGACGTGCTCGATGTCGAGCTTCGCGGGTAGCGACACGTCTTCGTGACGTTCGGTCCGTAGGTGCAGCTCCACTGCAGCGAGAACTGTCCGGAGCCGCTGCTGCTTCACGTTGCCGTAGACCTTCACGGTCGGCAGCTCGGCGAGCACATCCTCGTCGGTGGGCCAGGTTCGCGAGTCCGCAGTCTGCGCGCGAAGGTAGGCCACGGTCGCGTCCCCGACCGAGTCAGACGGGTGCCGGCCGAGTTCCTTGAGTAAAGCAACTACGAGCTTGTTGACGTCCTTCATCGTCCGCCGTAGCAAGGTCCGCCGAACTGCCCAGCTCTCCACGGCGTTCAGCGCCTTGTCGGCCTGAGCAGCGGACGTGGAGTGGTGCTCGCTGATGATCCACAGCAGCAGCGGGATGAAGGCGCCGAGCTCGAGCGCCTCAACCACACGGGTGTAGAACGTGCCGCGTGCAGATGCCGGGTCCAGCTGCGCGAACTCGCGGAAGGTGTCAGCGTCCTTTCGCAAGCCGGCAAGGAAACCCTCGGCATCAGTTCGATCGACCAGGCGTCCCTTGGCGTACTCGCGGAACTTGCCGAAGACGGCATCGGTCGGGATCTCGTCCTTGAGACGCATCGTGAGCCAGTACTGCAGGAACAGGTCGATCCGCGAGCGGTACAGGCGCCCCTGCGACACCTGACCACGCCACCAGTCGTCATCGAAGTCAGCCCAGTACGCGGCGCTCCACCCATCCACGTCGGCTTCGATTTCCTCGCAGCGCTGGAAGATGAAGTTCTTGATGAGATCGGCGGCGAGGAGCGGCGTGCCGCGATCGTTCAGCGTCTCGAAGATCAACTGGTCATCGTCGGTACCGGAGAGATCAATCGCGACGATCTGCAGCCGCTGTTGCAGCACTTCAGCCAGTGCTGCAAGTCTCCCGTGCGCGGCGGCGGGGTCTCCGCCGATCTCGGCCCATTCCCTGATGGCTGCGCGGAAGAACGCATGCGCCTGCGGGATCCGTGCGTCGAGCATGGTCGTTGGCAGATCCAGGTCGTTGTCCATGACGCGCTCGAACGCGTCGCGGTCGATCCGCGACGGCCAGAGCTTGAACCTCTTGGGCGTCGCGCGGAACCGCTTCGAGTCGTTGACGACCAGCTCTTGGATGCTCTCCGCGACATCGTCGTGCTTGGTCTCCTCCATGACGAGTTGTGCGGCATCGAGGAGGAGCTGCAGCGTCGTCAGCCGTTGCTGTCCGTCTACGACCGACGACCGCAGCGGGTCGCCCGCGGCGCTGGGAAGCTGCTTCACGACGACGGCACCTAGGAAGTGCGATGGCGCGGGGTCTTCGGCGTCGAGGATCGCTTCCGCAACGCGCGCGATGTCGTCCCACAGCGGCTGCCACTGGTCCTCTTCCGTCCAGACGTAGGGCCGCTGGAACGGCGGGATCTCGTAGCAGACCTTGCCATCGAACAAGTCACGCGGCGTTAGCGCCTTCGCTTCCACCCGCCGATCCTGACATATCACCTGCTAGTACACGGGGCGTGTCCCGTGCTACTCGTGACCGGGGTGATACGGACTGTGGTCAAGAGGGGCTGGCATGCCGCTCTGTTGAGAATGCAGGGCGAGCAACCATCGATGGCCCAGTCGTCTCGCGATCCACAACCCGACACGTCCGACTACGGTGTAATTGACACGAACGGGGAGAGGCCTACGGGCGATGAGCGCAGATACCTGGCACTCGTACGCGGCGCTGAACGAGGCCGTTGCTGAGGAGCTGTTCAGCCTTGACCGGGCTGGACGACCTGTCTACGCGCTCCCAGGCCCCGATGAGTTCGACGCGGTGTTCAAGCGGGCGGGCCTGCCTTGCGGCGATGAGGGCAGGCTGACGTTCCTCCGCCAGGTGAGGGGGACGCTCGTCGTCGACGACGACGGTGTGAATCCCTTCAGCGAGCACATCGGCCGATCGCGCCGCCACCGCCAGGCGGCATTCGACACGCCACCGTCGCTAGCGCTCCTGGTGATCCTCTCGATGGCTGCAGACTCGATGCACGCGGGCGAGGGCATGGCTGCCCACAACTACTACGGGCGCCTGATGGGACTTCTTGACGTACCCGAATGGCGACGGAGCCGAGTGCAGACGGCATACCAGGCTGACGCCGAGGTGATCTGGTCCACGCTCAACGCGTGGCTGGAGGCGTGGGAGGGGGAACGCGGCGTTCCAACGGCCTACGCCGTCGGGCAGCGATACATCGGGCTCCCCATGTCGCAGGCGTTGGTGCGGCAGCGCGACAGGGAGAAGCTCGTCGGCGTCTTCGCGGCCGAGGGGTTGCCACCCGGGTATCAGATGGCCGGGTCGGATATGGAGGCGGTTCTCGACGACTGGGTGAATCGACAGCCTCCGGTGCTGAGCCATGCTCTCCGCATCCTGTGGAGCAACGCAGCAGCTCGTGAGCGGATCGCGGCCGTCGCATGCCTTGAGCTAGCTGCGTGGCATGGTGACGATCTCGCCGCCCACGACGAGCGCGCGAGCCGGTACTCGCCGCTTCGCCTGATGGCACGGACGCCGACCTTCCCGCGACCGAGGATCGAGCTCAACCTCACCCTGCCAGCCCCAGCGGCGGATGACGCGTATCCGACAGTGACGCTCGCAGGAGCGGACGGACCAGTCCCGATGCGCCTTGTCCCGAGTGGTACAGGCAGCCTGCGGCTTGAGGACGCGACACTCATCGATCCCGCAAGTCTTGTCGCGGATGAGGTCAGTCTTACCGTCGACGGCCGCGCACTAGTCATGTCTCGGCTGCCACGACGGCTCGTCCCGCTGCGGCGCGACGATCTCCAGAACTGCTACGTCGAGGTCGAGCGCGTCCAACTAGGCGAGGACACGATCCTTCTCGCGGCGAACGGACTCCGTCCTCGGATCGAGGCGGTGCTTGACGTCGTCGCTCGTCCTGGATGGCAGGTCGCCGGGCCGGAAACGGAGGGCGTTCCCGAGGGCTGGGTCCTGTTCAAAGGCGTGCAGGTGTTCGACCGATTCATCGGATCGGTCCATGTCGACCTGCAGCCGCTCCTGCCTCGATCCGCCGCGACGCTCGCCCTCGCCGGCGGCTTCTCTCTGCCAGGCCGGCTACGCAAGTGGTCGTCGCTCGATCCTCCCGAGGTGCAGGTCGTGACGCCGAGCGCGACGTGCGTGAAAGTACGCGTGGACAAGGGCACCGGCCTTGGTGATGAGGTCCTGACTCGCACAGTCGGTGCAAGCGTCGCGGTGCTCCCCCTCGCCGACGCGGGCCTCACCGATGGCGAGTACGTCGTAACGCTGTGGGTGGACGACGCGAGGAAGCCGACGGCGACAAGCCTGCTGAGACTGCGCTCTGGCGACACGCCGGTGCGCGAGGTGACGGGCCGCAACTCGGGCCTCGTGTACCGACCATCGTACGGAGGGTCCTGGCCCCTCACCGCATGCGAGCGAGATGAGAGCGGCTCGGTCGACGGAGCGCGCGTGTCGGTTGGGACTGCCGCAGACATGGCGCTCATCCCGATGCCGGCGGCGGCGCAGCGCACACGAGCCGAGCGCCGGTCAGGGCCAACGCGGCTTGTGCGCGTGGGACGCGGGCTTGGTGAGGACTCGTGCATGCGGACGGGGACCCACCGCTTCGTCCTACCGCCCGCGCTCCCAGGACGGCCGGTCTCCACGTCGATCGAAGGGGAATGCACGACCTGCGGTCTCGTGAAGCGGTTCCCGTCCACCGCCCATGGGGCGCGCCGGCGGGCGCCAGCGGACGTCCCTGTTCGCCGAGTCGATGTTGGCGCGCTACCTCCGGTGGTCATGTCGGATAGTCGGGACCATGCCGTCGCGTTCGACGCGCTCTGTCACCTCGGCGGCGGAACGGCCTCGGACTTCTCGCGGATCGCGGGCCAGGTGGAGGGAACGGCTCTCTTCACTGACACGTTCGTGCGGAGTCTCGAGAGCCTCGGACACATCGACGTGCGCCGTGATCCGGGGGCGAGCTCGTTCGCTGAGTTCGAGATGACGCCGCCGACGCTCATCGAAGTCGAGCCAGATGTGTGGTGGCTCGTTGGCAGGACACAACGCTCGCTGGTGCAGCGCATCACCTCCATCGTTGAGGCCGCTGGCGGGTCTGCTGCCAGCTCTCTCGATCACGGTGTCCCGCGTCGGACGTTCCGATGCACCCGACGCGAGCTCGAGTTGGCGCTCCGCGAAGATAGAGCGCTCGCAGCAGCCGATGTAGAACTGGGTGACTCGATCGCTGGACGCCTCGCCGCGGCGCTCCCGCCATTGAGCAGCGTCGCAGCCGCGCTTCGGAGATCACCGGTTCCGACGCACGACACGCTCGCGATGTGGGACACGCATTCCGCGCGATGGGAGACGGTCAGCAGCGTTGCTCGACCTGGCGCCTATCGCCTCGGCGGGTTCGCACCCAGGTACGGTATTCGCTCGCCGGCTGACGTCGATGGCGGCGCGATCGCGTTCTGTAGCCCGTACCTCGCGAAGCACGTCGCGAACCTGTGGGCCCGCGACCCACTCGCCGGCTACCACACCGCGAGCCGCTCGGTGGTCGTGCCACGAGGGTGCGACCTTCCGACGCTGTACGCGCGCGCGCTCGTGCTCTGCTCCGGCTGGTTGCCTGTCAACGCAGACCGGGTTCACATGCTCCAGTACCGCGACGTCCTTCCCGAGGTCGCGGCGCAGCTACACAGGTGCCTTTCCAGTTGAAGCCGGAGCCCGAGTTGACGTTCCCCACACCGAACAAGTTGCACGACGCGCTCCGTGCGGTCTACGGGCGGTACCTCGACACCGCCTACGCCCTGCGCGACAGATCCGTGCAGGATGAGCGAAGACGGCTCGTCCTCGGAGACGACAGCAGCCTGTTCACCTCGCTGCTGCTGGAGCCCGTACCGCCGTACGACGGTGTCGTGTCCCTCGCCGACGCCGGAGCGGCGGCCGACGTCGACGCTGACACGGTTCTCAGCGTCGGCCGGGCGCTGTTCGGCGCGGACGTCGTCGACGCAGGGGCCGCCGAGCTCCGAGCCCACCAACTAGGGGCGCTGCGCACGCACTTCTCCGAGTTCGGGCAACACAACGTGGTCGTGACCTCGGGGACCGGGTCCGGCAAGACCGAGTCCTTCTTGCTCCCGATGCTGGTGCGGATCGCTCGGGATGCATCGCACCACGCTGGGCTGCCAGCTGCGCACGACTGGTGGTCGATCGATCAACAGAATGTGCAGTGGCAGCCGACGCGCCGGCTCACGCAACGGACGCCCGCGGTGCGGGCGCTCATCCTCTATCCGACCAATGCACTGGTTGAGGATCAGATGTCGCGGCTTCGGCGAGCCGTACGTCGGCTCCGCGCGAACGACGGGCTCGACATCTGGTTCGGTAGGTACACCGGCTCTACATTGGGCGCCGGCCATGTGCCTCGGGGTTCTGGCGATCGTCAGCGGGTCCTGGCGGTTGCCTCCGAGCTGCGCTCGATGCAGCGCACTTTCGAGCGCCTTCGTGGACACGTCGCCGACGATGAGCTGCTCGCTCACTTCCCTGACCCGCGCGACGGTGAGCTCGTCGCGCGGTGGGACATGGTTGCGACGCCACCCGACGTCCTCGTCACGAACTACTCCATGCTCAACGCGATGCTGATGCGTGACGTCGAGGAGCCAATGTTCGACAGCACCTCGACGTGGCTCCGGCATGACGCGAGCAACGTCTTCACGCTGGTTGTGGACGAGCTGCACCTCTACCGCGGCAGCGCTGGTGCCGAGGTGGCGATGGTCATTCGGAACCTGATGTCCCGACTCGGCATCGACGCGACATCGCGGCAGCTACGAGTCGTTGGCACCAGCGCGTCATTGCCTGGTGACGACTCTGGCCGCGCGTATCTCGAGGCGTTCTTCGGCGTGGATCGCCACACCTTCATCGTCGAGCCTGGTCTCCCACGAGCGCTCATCGCGCCCCCGATCCCGTCGGCGGAGAACGTTGTTTCAGACAGCAACGAGGGCCTGGCATCACGTGCGGCAAAGGAAGCCTGGGCACCTGCGGTTGCCCTGGCGTGTCGCGACGAGTCGGGCGCGTACCGCGCTACACCGTCCGGGGTCATCGCGCGCAAGCTGTTCGGCGACTCCCCTCTTGCCGCTTCCGCGCTTGCCGCGGTGCTTGATGGCCTGTCCGGTGCGGAGACCGTCGATGTTCCGTTCCGAGCCCACCTCATGGTCCGCGGCCTCCGCGGGCTATGGGCGTGCTGCAACCCGGCCTGTCTGCCACATGCGCCAGCCGGACGTCGCATCGGCCGTCTCTATGAGGCACCTCGATCGACGTGCGAGTGCGGAGGGCGTGTGCTTGAGCTGCTCTATTGCTTCGAGTGCGGCGACCTGAGCCTCGGCGGTTACGTCGCTGGACATGTGGACGATGGAGTTGTCCTCTCGACCACTCCAGTTGGTCCCGGCGACCGAGCCGGCGACCAGGTGTTCCGACGGCGACACTCGGAGTACAGGTGGTACTGGCCACAAGTGCACAACCGCGGCCGCGTCTGGAATCACAACCGGTCCAGCGAGGACCTGCCCGAATCGACGAGAACGAGCAGCACCGTCCGGTTCTCGTTCGCCGCCGCGGAGCTGAACCCGTTCGCCGGGACGCTGCACCCCACGCTTGGAGAAGGAACCGGCCTGGTTCTGACGCACACGTTGACGGACCCACGCGGTACCGAGTCCGTACCAGCCCTTCCGGAGTACTGCCCCCGCTGCGAGATCAGGGGCTCGAACCGCGATGGCGCGCTCTTCTTCTCGGGCATCGTACGGAGCCCGATCCGCGCACACACGGCCGGTCGCGCACAGCTCACGCAGATCGTCGTCGGCGAGGTGTTCCGGACGATTGGCGCGAGCAGCGAGGCATCGCGAACGATCGTCTTCACAGACAGCCGCGACGACGCCGCCCGCACGGCGGCGGGTGTCGCGTTGAACACCTACCGCGATCAGGTCAGGCAACTGGTTCGCCAGTCACTCGCGGCACACCGTGATCCGGTGTCCATTCTCCGTGCACTTCAACGCAATGAGCTGGATGCGGAAGAAACCGCAGAAGCGAACCGGGTTCGTGCGGAGCGCCCTGCGCTGTGGGCCGCCGTTCGGCTCGAGGCAGCCGGTGCCGCAGCGGACGAAGACCGCCAGCTGATAAGCGATGCGGCGGTGGAGTCCTCGCAGCTGCGGTGGGGCGTGCTGCTGGCGCGCATCGAGGGCGCGTTCATCGCGGCCGGGATCAACCCGGCCGGGCCCGGTCCGAGCGTCGCAACGCTCGGAGATGGCCGACAGCCGTGGTACCGCGCGTTCGAGCCACCGGTCGCGGGCGCCTGGCAGATGCTTGATGCCGAGCTAACCGCGGGAGACCGTCGGGAGCTGCGCCGCGTTGGCAGCATGAGGGTTGCGGCCGCGGTCTTTGACCGCGCTGGCCGTGACATCGAGTCGACTGGAATCGGCTTCGTGGACGCGGCGGTCCCTGCCCCAGATTCATGGGGATTTTCTGCGGACGTCGCTGCTGAGCTGCGACGCAGCGTCATCCGACTCCTCGGCGCGAGCAAGCGGTACTCGGGCGGCTACGTCGCCCAGACCGCCGCTGCGCCAGCTGCCGTGCGTGTGTACTTAGAGGCAGTCGCCGCACGTCACGACGTGCCTCGCGACGCGCTCGTTGGCAACGTTCAATCACACCTTCTCGACTCCGAAGTAATCGACGATCGGTGGGTGATCCACACCGACAACCTCGACGTCGGTCTCGTCGTACGTCCTCCCGGCATCGGGCGATGGATCTGCGACAACTGCGCGCAGGTCCATCTTCACCCGTCGGCAGGAGTCTGCGCGGCCCGCGGATGCCACCAGGCCAAGCTGCGTCTCGACAAGACCGCGGAGGACGAGCCGGACTACTACTCATGGCTCGCGCAACAACCTCTGCGGAGGATGGCCGTCGCCGAGCTGACGGGACAGACACGGCTAGAAGCTCAACGTGAGAGACAGCGGCGATTCCGCGGCGCGCTTCTCCCGCGTCCTGACGAGAACCCGCTCACTGATCCGCTCGACGTGCTGTCCGTGACGACGACGATGGAAGTAGGGGTCGACATCGGCTCGCTCCGGTCGGTCGTCATGGCGAACGTTCCCCCTCAGCGGTTCAACTACCAGCAACGGGTCGGCCGCGCGGGGCGCTCGGGGCAACCGTTCTCCTTCGCCGTAACCATTGCGCGGGACCGCTCGCACGACGACTACTACTTCGAACGGCCTGAACTCATGACGTCGGGCGATCCGCCGCCTCCGTTCATCGACCTAGGGCGCGACAAGATCGTCCGCAGAGTCGTCGCGGGTGAGCTGCTACGGCGCGCCTTCCTCGTATGCGCGTCACCACCTGCGCGCGGCGTCGACAGCATTCATGGCACCTTCGGGCGGTCTAGCGAATGGCCGAACCGGCGAGGCGACATCGCCGCCTGGCTCGAACGCGCACCCGACCCGACCGCCGTCGCCGCCAGGTTCACTGCGTACACGACGGTCGCAGCCGCACAGATCGAGGAGTGGGCCCGCGGGAGGTTGGCAAGCGAGATCGACGAGGCCGTCGCCAATCCCTACTTCCAGCACGAAGAGCTCAGTGAGCTCCTCGCCAACGCCGGCGTTCTTCCCCTCTTCGGCTTTCCGTCGCGCGTCCGAGACCTCTACGCCAAGCGCGTCCGCGATCGCAACGACGAGACGGCTGTGGTGGCCTCCCGGCAGCTGGACCAGGCGGTGACCTCGTTCGCCCCTGGTGCCGTTGTCGTCAAGGACCGGCAAGAGCACCTGTGTGTCGGCTTCGCCGCGTACGAGTTCCGCGGCAACGCGGCTAAGGCGGTCGATCCGCTTGGGCATCCTCTCCGCGTCGCGAGGTGCACCGAGTGTGAGTCACTTGAGACACGACCGTCGGCACACGTGGACGCCTCGTGCCGCATCTGCGGGGGCCTCATCGAGGCGTTCGACGTGTTCCAGCCGGCCGGGTTCCGGACGATCTACAGCGCACCCGACTTCGACGACACACACGACACGCCGCACTACCGGAGTCACATCGAGCTTTCCGCCGCAGAGCACGACGTGACCCCGACGCGGTCTGGCGCGGTGTCGCAAACGCTGCTGGAGCAGGCGGAAGTCGTCAGCGTGAACGACAACAACCGACGGCTCTTCAACCTGCTTCGTCTCGCCGACGGATCGGTAGTGGTTCCCGATCGCGAGCTGTACCGCCGTCCGCTACCCAGTTTCATGCTGGAAGGTCAGGGCCTCGAAGCCGCGGCGATCGGCGAGGTCAGGCGAACCGACGTGCTGGTGATCGAACTCGATCAGTTGTCTCTAGTTGGTGGTGCCGTCGCCACACCGCGCGACATCACCCCGGCAGGGCTTCCTGCCCTGATGTCGTTCGCTGAGGTGCTTCGACGTGCTGCAAACGCGTATCTCGACATCGATGAGAACGAGCTGGAGGTTGGCCTACAGCCGTGGCGGTCGAACGGGCTCGTGTCGGCCCGCGTCTTCATCGCGGATGCTCTCGACAACGGCGCAGGGTATGCGTTGGAGCTTGCGCGCGCAGACACGCTGACGACGTTGCTCCGGCGCGTTCGCGATGACATGGGCGCACAGCTCCGCGACAGCCGTCACGCCGACGAGTGCACCTCGTCGTGCCCACGGTGCCTACGCAACTATCAGAACCGTTTCACCCACTGGGCGCTTGGCTGGCGACTGGCTCTCGATGTCGTCGACCTTGCACTTGGAGATGAGCTCCGCCGGGAGTGGTGGGAGTCTCGCGAGGATGAGCTGGTTGAAGGGTTCGTCCGGGCATTCGCACCGTTCGGGCCGCTCGACCTCGAGCATGTACGCGGAGTGCCTGTTCTCGTTCGTGGGGGTACCGACGCCGCCGTCGCGGTCCTTGGACACCCACTCTGGCGTCAGGACGCGGCCGGCCGCAACGAGGTCCAAGAGGCGATTGCCTCCGAGTTCCAAGAGTCGCGACGCACTCGTGTCGCGATGTCAGATCTGTTCACGCTCGACCGCACCCCCTTCCGCGTGTACTCGCGGCTGGTTCCAATGTCCTCATGAAGGCGGGCATGGCGCGACTGACCAGGTATAGAGCAGGACATCAAACTCGGCACGGCCGTTGATCTGAGTCGGTATCCGAAGACCCGCGGCCGCCGGCGCGCTTCCTGTCCAGTTCCCTCAGCGCCACCTCGACGCGAGTCGCTGCATCGATGACAGCCTCGTGTTCCCATACGCGCAGAACAGCCCATCCCATCTCGGTCAGACGAGCATCAGTATCCCTGTCGCGTGCGATGTTCGTCTTGATCTTCTGCACCCAATACGTCGCGTTCGTGGAAGGGGACGTCCCATGGTCGTGACATCCATGCCAGAAGCAGCCGTCGACGAACACGACCAGTCGCAGTCTGGTGAACGTCACGTCGGATCGTCTGCGAAGCCCTGCGAGTGGAAGGGGCGCGTCGACGAGGTATCGCAGCCCCCGACGGTGAAGCTCCCTCCGCAGCGCAAGCTCTGGTCGTGTGTCGCGCTTGCGGTTGCCCTGCATGACGCGGCGTACAGCAAGATCCGAGGCCCAGGGCGCGTACGACACCAGTCCACGATAGATCCGCGCTCCGACCGGGCTACGTGGACGACGCTGGTCGCGATGGGTTGGGAATTGGAAGAAGCCCGCCTCCATGGGCCGGTCGCGACTCGCGCAGTCTCGCGCGACCACCAGCGACGGCCCGACGCGAGCAAGCGCCAGTGCGGATCAGAGCGACACGCCTCGGCGTCATCCGGTCGTCGCGGAGACGCTGCGCCGGCCAGGTCCGGCGCCGACACCGGGGTGCGCTTCCTTGGCTCCCACCAGTGCCGCGAACTTCTTCGGTAACAGCGCAGCCGGCGTCGCGCCCGGAACAGACCTTGCCCGTGGGAGTGCAAGCGATGACTCTCCGGGCCGGCGTAGATGACGCGGCGACAGCATCACGGCGATCTGCCGGCCCGCAGCCTCGGCAAGCGGCGGCGGCGTCGCGTTGCCAGCCAACCTCACGAGGTCCCGGGGACGCCCCTTCAACACCCACTCGCGAGAGAAGCCTTGAAGCGCAAGCCGCTCTTCGATGGCCAGCGGCCGGTTGTCCCAGTGAAAGGGTCCCGTGCTTGGTCCGGGCACAGCCGGCAATGTCCACGCCGGGCGGTCTCGCGCAAGCTTCAGCAAGAACGACCAGTACCGCGTTCGGTAGCCAAAGAGTTCGGCGCCGCCCCCGCGCGCGGTGAGGTACTGGTAGTTCTCACCCTCCGGAATGCAGGGAAGCAGCTCTGCCCACTTGCCGACGGCCTGCGGAGGATCGACTACGTCCAGTCCGTTAAGCGCATCCCACGCACGAAGTGGCTTTTCCGCGTGCGTCGGAGTTGGTGGGCAGGCAACCTCGCGGCCGTCTCGCAAGGCCGTGGCGAGGACGCGTCGACGGTGCTGCGCTGCTCCGTAGTCAGCAGCGTCCACGAGGAACCACCGCAGAGAGTACGACGTCCCGTGGCGTCGATTGACTCGCTGGAGTCCCGCCTCGAGTACTGCGGCCGCGTTGCCGTGCCCTTGCACGAAGCCCGCAACGTTCTCAATCAACAGCGCCCGCGGTTGGAACCGGTCGATAAGGTCGAGCATGCCGAAGATCGTTCGACCCCGCGGGTCCTTCATCCCGGACCTTGCCGTTGGCGACCACTGCGCGGCGACGCTGAACGGCTGACATGGAGGCCCTCCCGCTAGGAGGTCGAGTTCTCCGCCTGTAAGGCCAATTGCGCCTGGCGTTAGTGACCTTCCGGCCGCAACGACGTCAGAAGGGTCAAGGAGGGGCCAGTGGGCTCGGTTGAGTCGGATCGCGTCCCGCGCTGCAGCGTCGATCTCGAGGCATCCCACGGTCTCGAAGCCCGCGGCCTCTAAGCCGAGGTCCAGCCCTCCCGCGCCCGTGAAGCAGGAGAGCACGGTCAAGGCCCTGGCTCGCGCCACCGTGGTCCCTCCTGTCTCGTCACCGTCCACCGCATCCGATCGCGGCCCCGCGGCGGCGTCGTATCCATAGGAGTTGGTCTGAATCGCCTTATCCGGCGGAGGGACGGGCCCACACCGATGCCGCCGTCTTCGCAAGTGACCGTCCTCGCGCCTCGATCGAATCACGCGTCCATTCGTTGCTCGCAAGGACTTGCTTACTCAGCATGAGGCGGAGATGAGTGCGTATCCATTGCTTCTTGTCCGCAAAGGGTTTGTTCGACAGCTCGCTATTATACGCGGTCAGCGTTAGGTTCCCGATCGTGTGCCTTCGGGTTTCCCACGTCTCGACTGGATCGACGTCCCCCCAGTCTTTCAGCGCCTGTTCCCAGGTCGGTGTCATCGTCTGTGGAAGGATATGCTCGATCGTGAAGTCGCTAGCTCCAGTTCCGAGCGTGACGTGAGGACACTCCTTTCCCTCAAGCCCCTCGGCGAGCCGCTTCAACACATAGAAGCTCTGGCGGTGCCCGGGAGTCCTATACGCCGGGCGGGTGATAAAGGCATCGGTGACCTCGTCGTCCGTGGGCCAGCGACGAGCGGGCTCGAGCATCGCCTGCACGACGCGCTTGGCGAACTCCGCGTCTGGAACCCCAATGACCTGCTGCACCAGCCGAGCGAACGTGCTTCGCAGGTCATTGGGAGGTACCTGGCAGATGAAGCGGCGGACGACGAGACTCTCGAGTAGTTCGCATAGTCGCACCGCGGCGCTCAGCGTCAGACGACCCTCGTGCCATCGTCCGACGATCTCAAGTAGGGCCGGCTCGAGCGGAATCGTCCCCCAGGAGCGTAGTCGCGCCAGCTGGCGCAGCAGCTTCGCCGGTACCGCTTTCGTGCTAAAGATCTTTCGTTCCACATCTGAGTTCGGCCTCGTGACAACGAGATAGACCCACGCTTCGTCATGCGCCGATTTCAGTATGTTCTCGATGTTCCTCTCGCGAGTTCCGGCTCGACTTAGCTCCTGTACGACACTACGATAGGTATCCTTCTTGGGAACGTTGTGCCCCCGCCTTATCACCCACGCGTGAAAGTAGTTCTCTAGAGACTCGCTAAGGGCGGACTCGAGTGGGCGCCACAGCGACGCGTGCGCACTGGCGCCGCGGGTTGGCAGCAGCATGAAGATCGCATTACGGATCAGATCAACCTGAGATAGTTCGAGTCCACGATGATTGAGCGTGGCGAAAATCTGGTAGGCGTTCTCCGGCGCCACCCCAGAGATAGAAACCAGCTCGAGGTGGCTTCCGATCGTTTCGAGCAGCTCGTTCCACTCAACGACGAGCGGTTCCTCATCGAGATCCGCGACCTCTTCCTGCTCGACATCGAGTACGTCATCGCCGTCGAGATCAGCCTCATCGCCGGAGGCAGCTCCGCCAGCCGCAGCTCGTAGTTCCCGCCGGAAGTGCTCGTACGCCTTGAAGACCTTGCTTCGCGTCGCGATGACGGTTTTGCCGAGGATGATCTGCTCAAATACTTTGCGATCGACCTCGCCAGGACTGAGACGCACTGACTTGATCGCTTCACCCTTGGTGTGGGCTAGGTACTGCCGCGTGATGTCCTGCCTGTCGTCTTCGTCGACGACGAGTTCATCGCGAATGGCCGCGATTAGCAGGCTGAGGGTGATCAGTCGCTGCTGTCCGTCGATGATCGGTGCGTCGGTCGGCCCAAGCGCCTTCGTGCTCGCCTGGCCTATGACGACCGAGCCAATAAAATGGGTCGCATCGCGAGCCCCACCGAGACGCTCGCGGTGGAGGCGCACGACGTCGCCCCAAAGCTCGGCGACTTCACGCTGCGCGCGCCACGAGTACGGACGCTGGTACGGCGGCACCACGTAGACGCGATCACGCGCGATCAGGTCAACGACAGGTCCGTGGTCCGTATCTAGTCGCGCCACAGAGTCCCTCCAGGATGTCCTGCCTCAGGCCATACTGCCGCACATCGCCCGGACACCCCGGAGAAGATCGAGGAGCATGCTTGGACTCCGCCTGCGAGGCGGCCCCGTTGCTTTCGGCGTCAGCCCGGCGCGAGCAGATATTGGCGCACGGCCGTGCGGACCTGTCACCGCGAGCGCAACGACGGCGGCTACCTCTGCGGCCCAGCCCGGGCACGCCCGGTCCAGTCATCCGTCAACCCTCGGCTCTGTCCTTCTGTTAGGTCGTCGCCGTGACTGGTGCCGAGACCCGTTGCACGCTAACGGCGTCGAAGCCGTAGAGGTCGACCAGCTGATCGGTGAACCGTCGTACGACACGACCGCGGTCGTCCCGCTCGACGCAGGTTGCGGCGGGGTCCGTGCGATCGGCAGAGCAAAGGACGACGCTCGGCTTCTTCTCCGGTGTGATCTCGAGCTCGATCATCGCCAGGTCCGCGTCGCCGATCTCGACGTCCCGCAGCGCGTGACGCAGGCGCGTGACTGTCCAGCCGATCCGGTGCTCGCGCGCGAGCTCGTCCTCGGACAGATCCGACGGGATGGGCGGCTGCCCGCCGTTCTGTGGCAGCTCGGTGCCGCCGCCGTGAACCGCTCCGTCGGCCTCTCGCCAGGTCAGGTGCGCGACGAACTGCCAGGTGCCCTCGTGCGCCGACCCGTAGAACCCGTTCACGCGTACATCGGTCGCACCCTCCGGGGTCGCGTCCGCGAGCAGCCGCGCCAGCGTCCGCGCAGTGAGCCCGTCCTGCCGCAGCGCGTCGGGGATGCCGACCAGCGGTCCGCCGCTGATCGCAACGACACCGGCGGCGACGACGAGCATCCGTGTGGGCGGTCGTACCGGGCGGGGCGCGGGTCTCATCGGAGGACCCGCGGCAGGGTGAATGCGAACGTCGCGCCGTCCGCGTCGCTGCTGACGTGCAGGGCGCTGCCGTGCGCGCGGAGCACTTCGGCGACGATGGCGAGGCCGAGGCCGCTGCCCGGTCCGGTGACGCCGTCACCGCGGACCATCGGCTGGCACAGCGCGTCGAGCTTGTCGGGCGGGATGCCCGGTCCGGAGTCGACGACAGCGAAGGTCACCGCGTCGTCGGTGCCGGTTACCCGGAGCGTGACGCGCTGCGCGTCGCCCAGCCCGTGACGAAGCGCGTTGAGGAGAAGGTTCCGCAACGCGCGGATGACGTCGCCCTCCGCAACCTCGACCGTCGCCGCCTCGGCGGACGCCTCGAACGTCACCTCGGCGCCGAGCTCGTCGGCGAGCGGCAGGATGCCGACGACGGCCTCCTCCGCGAGCGCGCCGGCGAAGGTTCGGGTGCGTGTCGCGGCACCGCCGCGGATACGCGTCAGGGCCATTAGGTCGCAGCTCATCGTCGCGATGCGGTCGAGCTCGCCTTGGCACACCCGGACGGACTGCCGAGCCGCGTCGCTGATCTGTTCGTGCGCGATGAGGTCGAGGTGCCCGATCACGGCTTGGAGAGGGGTGTAGACGTCGTGCGCCAACCGGGGCGCGAGCTCGGCAAGGAGCGCGTCCCGCCGGTCGATCACCGGATCGCGGGGCAGCGCGACGGCGAGCGCGCCGCCGCGGAACCCGGCCAAGGCGAGCGGCGTCCCGTCGGCGGTCGCCCCGCGCACGATCTGCCCCGGTGCCGGCACGCCGCTCGCCGCCGCGAGGTCGGGGCCACCGGGAGGGCCGCTCCGTACCCTGACCGTCCCGTCTCCGTCGAGCAGCGCGGCCGGTACGGGCATCAGCCGCCAGGTGTCGACGCGACGCCGGGTGAGCAGCCACCACCCGGCCAGCGCACCGAAGCTGCCGGCCCACAGTGCCGCGAAGACCCACCGCCAGGTCACGACGCACCGTCCGGGAGCCGGAGGTAGTAGCCGACGCTGTTGCGGGTGAGCAGGTACTCGGGACGGTTGGGGTTCTTCTCGATCGCGGCGCGGAGGTTGGACATGCGGACCGCGACGGTGTGCGGGTCACCGTCGTAGTCCGGTCCCCACACGTTGGTGATGAGCTGCATCCGGCCGAACACCTGGTTCGGGTGCTCGACCAGGAACGCGAGCAGGTCGAACTCCTTCGGCGCCAGCCCGAGTGACTCGCCGCCGCGACGAGCCTCGCGCGCGAGCAGGTCGACCTCAACGTCACCGAACCGGACCACCCGGTCTGACGCGTTCGGCTTGCGCAGCTGCGCCCGGACGCGCGCGACGAGGAGTTCCGGGACGAACGGCTTCGTCACGTAGTCGTCGGCGAGGGCATCGAACCCGGCGAGCTGGTCCTCGTGCGTGTCCCGGCCGGTGAGCATGATCACCGGGATGTGGCCGGGCTGCCGGCGGATCGTCCGGCACACGTCGAGCCCCGACACGTCGGGCAGGTTGATGTCGAGCAGCACCAGGTCCGGCCGGGCGTCGAGGACGCTGGCGACCGCGGCGGTGCCGCTGTCGACGAGCGTCGTCGCGAACCCCGCGCGTTCGAGCAGCGGCCCACGAAGCGCAGCACCGAATGCTCGTCGTCGACCACCAGCACGCGCATCGCACACCTCGCGGTGCGGGGCCCGAGCGGCCGGGGCATCGTCCGTTCGCCCCGCTTTGTCTACCGAGAGTCGCACGCGAAACGCGTTCGCGAAACGGGGGTTAGCCGGTCACGCTCCCAGCGGCCTCTACGCGATGGCGCGCGAGCGGGCGGACTTCTTGAGTCGTTCGATGGTGCGTCGCGTGACCCCGAGCTCGTCCGCGATGGCGCCCGCTGTCTGTCCCTTCGCCGTCCGCTCCGCGACGGCCCGCAGGATCACTTGGGATCGACCGAGGCCGTAGCCCTGGTCCGCGCCCGCGACGGCGAGGGGCAGGAAGTCGGCGATGGTCACCTCCGGCTCGTCGAACCCGACGTTCTCCCGCCAGGCCGCCCGCGCGCCCTCGGTCATGCCGCCGGCGACGCCGTTGACCGCGTTGAGCAGCGCCCACAGGCGGCACTCCACGAGCACCGGGCAGCGCGCGCAGAGCCGCAGTGCCTCGTTCGCGCGCTCCGGGTCGTCGAACATGGCAGGACGGCCGGCGCACCCCGCCCACTTGACCCACGCGCTGAGCGGATCGCCGGGCGACGTCCGTCGCTCCTCATCCCCATCGCTGACTGCCTGACGTCGTTCATTCACCGCGCTCATGTGCGCCCCTACGCGGCGTGGTCGGTCAGCGCGGCGGTGAGCCACGCGGCGTCGTACGCCGTGTTGCTCGTCAACGCGAGGTGGATGCCCGCCAGGCGGTCGGCGGTGTAACCGAACGGCGCCAGCTCGCCCTTCGTCACCGCCTCCCACGCGAGCACCGCGACCGCATCGCGAACCTCCGTGATCGACGCGCCGAACGCGTAGATGCCCGCCAGCGGGCTCGCCGGGTCGCACACGTGTGCGCACCAGCGCGCCTCCGCGCCCGTCACCTCCGACACGTCCTGCGCGACAGCGACCCGCAGCACCAGGAACGTCCCGTCGTTCTCCTCAACGATCGTCTGTGTCATGAAGTCCTCCCGTATATGAATGGCATCAGCGCGCACGCGCCATCGCCTCAGTGGATGCCAGGGGTGGTCCGTACGATGCGGTCGTGCCAGATGAAGCACGCGACGAGCGGGTCTGCCGCGTCTTTGGCGACCGGCTTCGCGAACTGCGGCGTAGCCACGATCTGACGCAGTCCGATGTCGCCTCGCGTGCAGGTATCAGCCTCAAGTACCTGTCCCAGATCGAACGTGGAGCCCGCAATCCGACGCTCGCGGTCGTCGTTCGCATCGCCCGCGCGCTGCAGACGACGCCGGACGCTTTGGTGGCACAGCTCGACCGCGTGGTCTGAGAACGGGATGGGAACCATAGTTCCCATCTTCCCGAGACGCGTCGTGACTGCAAGCACCATCCGCGAATCTGTGGAGAAGTGCGGCTCCCGCGCGTTAGTTCGCGACGTCGTCCACAGATCGGCGGCGGCCCTTGACGGCGTCGTAGACCTGGAGGACGGCGTCGGCGTGGAGCGTGTGGCGGTCGGTGGTGAGCGCGGGCACGCCGAGTTCGCGGGCGAGGATGGCGATGTTGCGGGCGCGTTCGGTGCTGGTGGTGACGACGAGCAGGTCGCGGCCGGGGGCGTGGAGGTAGCGGACGAGCTTGCGCCGCCAGGCGTTGCGCGACTCGGTGGCCCGGTCGACCTCGACGTGCCACGCGCCGCTCTGGTCGGGTCCGGTCCAGGCGAGGTGCAGGTCGGCGACGGCGTCGCCGGGGGCGTGCCATGCGCGCAGCTCGGCTTCGCCGCGCCATGCGGCCGCGCGAAGCGTTCCGAGCCGACCGGGCGTCAGCAGCGCGGCGAGGGTGTCGCCGATCGCGAGCGTGTGCAGCAGCTGCGCGTCGGACGGTCGCCACGCGTCCGCGTACGCCGCGTCGATCCGTCGCGCGTGAGGTCCGGCGCCGTAGAGCCACACGTGCCCTTGTGGTCCTCCGACGATGCGGCGGCGGCGCAGGTACCCGGCTGCGGCGAGCCGGCTGAGCCGGACGGCAAGCGTCTTGGGCAGCGTCCCGGGCGAGACGGCCTGGGCCAGCACCGGCGAGGTGACCCAGCCGAGCGACCACGCCGCGCGGACGAGGTCGTGGTCACGCGAGGTCAGGGTGACCACAGCGGCGCGGGTCATGCGAAGCCGCCACCTTCGTCGTTCGAGTACGCCAGGTGCAGCGGCCGGCCGGATACCCGGACGCGCTCGGTGAAGCGCCGCAGCACCTCACCGTCGCGGATCGCAGGGGGCGGCGGCAGGGACCGCGCGGAGCTGACCGGCTGCGGCGTGCCGTCGGTGGTGAGCCGCCAGTAGCACTCGTACGCGGCCTGCGCCCGGAGGTCGGCGGCGTCGAACGGGTCGAACATCGGCGCGAGGTACTCCGCGTCGGCGGCGCCGGTTCGGAACGCGACGAGCGTGCCGACGTTGGCCAGCAGCGTGGACAGCACGTCGGGGCCGACGGCATGAAGGCGGGACAGGTTCTGATTCGCCACGACGAGCCCGAGGCCGTACTTGCGGGTCGCGGTGACGATCTTCGCGAAGGTCGAGAGCGCGAACTCCTGGAACTCGTCGATGACCGCGACGACGGGCGGACGCTGGTCCGGCGGCCGCGCCTCGCGCGCGAGCGCGGCCTGGTAGAGCTGGGTGACGAGCAGCGAGCCGACGAGCTCGACCGTTCCTTCCGGGACGAGGCCGCGCGGGAGGTTGACGAGCAGCACCTCGCCGCGGTCCATCACGTCGTCGATGCGCAGGCCAGGGCCCGGGTCGCCGAAGATCGTGGCGAGGATGGGGTTGCGGTCGAAGTCGGCGGCCTTGTTGAGGATCGCCCGCACGGTGCGGGAGCGGTCGTCGGGTCCGAGGGCGCCGAACTCGCGCCACCGCGCCGCGATCCGCGCGTCGTTGGCGCGACGTACGACGTCGGCGCGGAACGTGCCGTCGGTGAGGAACCGGGGCAGCTGCGCGAGGCACCCGTCGCCGACGGCGACCAGGGCGGCGAGCGCGGCTTCGAGGAAGTGCATGAGGTTGGGAGCCGTGGCCTTGTCGAGCCGCCACAGGTCCGCGAACACTGCGGTCACGGCGGCACTCCGTACGGCGCGCGCCACGCCGGCGGCGTTCTCGTTCGGCTGCGGCGGCAGCCACAGCGGGTTGATCGTGGGCAAGGTGGCGGGGTCGGTGATGTCGAGCAGCCGTACCCGCGGCGCGGACTCGTCGTCGATCGCCGTGAGCACCTGTCGGACGAGGTCGCCGTGCGGGTCGAGGACGACCGCGGCGGTGCGTTGCGCGGTGAGCTCGAGAACGAGCCGCGCGAGCATGCTCGTCTTGCCGGTGCCGGATGGCCCGACGACGTACGCGTGGGTCATCAGGTCACGGACGCGGACGCCGACGGGCTCGGCGCGGTCGCGGTGTGTCGTCTCGGCGAGCACCAGCGCGTCGGACGGCGCGCGGAGCCGCTGCTCCCGCCGACGGGCACCCGTGCGCGCGAGGTGCGGCACGACGAGGTCCGGGCCGGGCAGGTGGCAGAGGCCGGCGAGCTCGGCGGTGCCGAGGACGACGCGTTCCCGCGCGGCGACCTCTCCGGCAAGTAGTTGCGGCCAGTCGCCCGTGGTCAGCCTCCCGGCCGGGTCGAGCGCGTTCTGGCCCGGGACCGCGAACTGCCCGAGCGCCGCAGCGAGCGCGGCATGTCCCTCGGCGGCGCGGGGCGCCGTCGCCGCGACCCACGCGGTGCGGATCGTGACGGTGAACGCGGCCTGGGCTGCCTTGCCGTTGACCCACTTGAGCTGCGCGTCCAGGTCGGCGTGCACGACCGTCGGCGCGGGCATCGCGGCGTTGTCGGTCGGCGTTGACACGAGCGACGTCACGACTGCCTCGACGATGTCGAGCGGGACGTTGATGGCGCGCGCCCACAACGGCTGCGGCACCTCTCCTCGCGCCAGCGCCAGCGCGAGCGCCTTCGCGTCGCGATGGAACCGCGCGGGTGCCGGCGCCAGCGCGAGGTGGACGATGCCGCACTCGCCGTCGTCAGTTGCTTCGGCGAGCGCGCCGAGGGTCATGGCCATCGGCTCGCTGTTCTCGAACTCGCGCACCGTCTTGACCGGGTACGCCGCATGCTCGCGCAGCCGCCACCGCATCCCGACGACGGCGGCCGGCGTGCTCGGCAGCGGCGGGTCCGCGGCGACGACCTCAGCGTCCGGGTAGGTCGCGCGTACCAACGCCCGAATCGGCGCGACGCGTGACGCCTCGGCCCGGACGTAGATGCCGACGTGCCGCGGCGCGCCGACAAGCGCGACCTCCGTCCACTGCCGCCCCGCGGTGGCTGCGTGCAGCGCCGCATAGAGCTGCTCGGCGGTGAACGGCGCCGACCGGTTGTCCCGCGGCACCACGACGTGCAGCCAGCGGCGGGGTTCAGGTGATCGGCGCATGGTCGCCCTCCCACAGGCGCAGGTACGGGTACGGGTTGATCTCGCCGGCGACGGAGCCGGTCTTGCTGATGCCGAAGTGCAGGTGCGGCTCAGTCGTGCGGGCGTTGCCGGTGTTGCCGGACAGCCCGAGCCGGGTGCCCGCTTCGACGACGACGCCCGGCCGGATCGCCGCGTCGAGCACGGAGAGGTGGGCGTAGTAGTAACGCCAGCCGTCCTCGCCGCGCAGCGTCACGGTGATGCCGCCCTTGCCCGTCTCGACCGGTGACGTGCGCAGCACCTCGGCGCGGACGCACGCGACGACCGGCGTGCCCATCGCCGTGAAGATGTCGTTCGCCGGGTAGTCGTGGTGGCCGTTCACGTAGTCGCCGGGCGGCGTCATCGGGAACGCGTAACGGGTGGCGTCGAGCGGCGGGCCTGCGGGGCTGTAGCGGTAGCCGTACTCCGCGGCCCTCGCGAGCACGGTGGCGGCGTAGGCGGTGGAGTGGCCGTAGCCGGTGAGCGCTTGCGCGGCGTCCCAGCCGCCGCCGTCGAGCCGCCCGCTGGCGAGCAAGTGGTTCGCCGCGGCGAGCACCGCCGGGCCCGGGTCGTACGGCGTCGCGCCCGGGACGACGTTGAACCGCCTCCACGAGTCCGGGAGGAACTGCATCATCCCCTCAGCCGGGCCGCCCCGGGATCGGGTCACCGACCGCGTTCGGGTCGAAGCCGGACTCGATGTCGGCGACGGCGACGAGCAGCGCGGGTGGCAGCACGAATCGCCGCGCCGCCGCGATGAAGAAGGGCCGGAACGCCTCGGGCGCGGCCGCGACCTGCGCGTTGTCGTCGCCCGCGACAGCAGCGGTGGGAGTTGACGTGGCGGCTCCGACGGCGACCAGCGCGAGGAGCGGCAGCCCGAACACCGCCGCGAGCACCGCGACCAGGAGGCGTTTCATCGTGGCCTCGGCCCGGCGGACGCGAGCTCGTGCTCGGCAGGGTGGGCGACGATCCGCAGCGCAGCCCGCAACGTCGGCGTGAGCAGCAGCCCGTGACCGCGACGGCCCGCGCGAAGGAGATCGGCTTCGGCGTCGGTGAGCCCGAGCCCGGCGGCGACGGCGGCGCGGTCGTGGTCCTCGCAACCGAGCAGCAGCTTCGTCGCCGTGTTCGCGAGCACCGCCTGCCCGGCGGGGTTGCCGAGGAAGTCGGCGAGGCGCTGCGTCACGACGTCCACGCCGAGGTGGTACTTCCGGGCGCGCCGGGCGAACTGCGCCAGCAGGTCGGCGGCGGCCGGGTCGTCGAGGAGCAGGTGCGCCTCGTCCACGACGAGCAGCCGCGGCGTCGCGACGGCGCCGGTGGTCGCTCGGTCCCACGTCCATGCCAGCACGCACGCCATCACCGCCGGCCGCGCCCGCGCCGGTACCGACCGCAGGTCGAACACCACGAGCGGCGGCGGGTCGTCGAGCTCGGGGTTCGCCGCGAACAGCTGCGCCAGGCTTCCTGACGCGGCCGGGGAAAGGCGCGCCGCCAGGTCCGCTCCCGTGAACGGCGGGTGCTCGCTGACGTCGGCGAGGACGTCGAGCAGGTCGCTCATCGTGGCGCGGTGACCGACGTCGGCGCGCAGCACCATCAGCGCCCGGTCGAGCAGCGCCAGGTCCACCGCCGACAGCGCGCCACCGAGGAGCGCGGCCGCGACGCTCGCCAGCACCGCGAGACCTTCTGCGGCGGCGAGTCCGGGCCGGGTCGCGAGGCCGACAGGGTCCAGCCCTGCCGGCTCCTCTCCCACAGCCAGCACGAGACCGCGAAGCACGTCGCCAAGCCGGGTGAACTCGCCCTCCGGATCGACCACGACGGCCTCGGCGCCGCGGACCCGCCACCGACAGACCTCCAGCTTGGTGGCGTACGACTTGCCCGCGCCGCTCGTGCCGACCACGAGCCGCGCCGGGTTGTGCAGCCCGAACCGGTTCACGCGCAGCGGTGCGCCGCTCGCCTCGTCCGCGCCGGCGAGAACGCCGCCGCTGACCGTGTTCGGGCCGAGCGGCGTCGGGATGGTCGCCGCGGCGGCCGCCGCGTCGAGCAGCCGCCACGGCCGCGCCAGAGCCGTACCACCCGGCGCCGTCGCCGTGAACGCCGCGCGCTGCCGGAACGCGACGACACGAGCCTCCGCACGCCACGGCGCCAGCACCCGGTGCAGCGCCTCGACCGCCGCCGCCAGCGCCTCACGATCTTGCGCCGCGACGACGACGAGCAGCTGCGCCCACCACGCGGACGTCGCACCGGACTGCACGTTCTCCCACAGCGCCTCTGCCGCTTCGACCGCCTGTGCCGTCGCCGGGTCCGCGACCCGGCCGGACTGCTCGTCCACCGCCGCCGTCGCGACCAGCGTCGCGACGCGGCGACGGAAGTGGGCTGCGGCAACGGCGACCGGAACCGGACGCAGGTGCAGCACCACAGCCTCCGCGACCGACCGGAGCGCCTCGGTCCAGCCGAGCGGCACGTCGGCAGGCCACCGCGTCACGGCCAGCACCGCGGCGCAGCGACCGTCATCGAGCTCGACGTACGACCCGTGCTCGGCGGCGACCGTGGCAGCGGGTTCAGGCTCGTCGGCCCTCGCCACCAGCAGCGACGACGTCGACCTGGCGTGGTGCAGCTCGGTCCGCCAGACAAGAGCCTCTGCGGCGAGCTTCCTCGTCAGGACGGCCTCCGCGTCGCGGCCGTCGTTCCCGACCCCGAGCCGGTGCCGCACGTGGCGGACCTGCACCGCCTCGCCGTCGTCGAGGATGGCGACCAGGTCGGCGAGGACGCCCGCCTGCGTGTCGCCGTCCGCCAAGTCGAGGCGCGGCGTCGCCAGCAGGGCGACGACGTCAGCCGATGACGACGCCGTCGAACCACGTGTCCAACGCATCGTCGACCTCCTCCCACGGGTCCGGCACCGAGACCGGGACCGGCACGATGACGACCTGACGCTCCGGCGGCGGCGGTGCGGACCGCTCCGCCAGCCGCGCGACGGCGACGCCGAGAACAGCGAGAACCGCGAGACCCGCGGCGACGCGCCGCATCACCAGCGGGTGCCGTGTCCGGTTCGGCCGCGGGACGGGCTCGCCCGCCTGCGACGCCTCGGCCTGGCACACCTCGGGCATGTCCGGGACCTCGGGCTGAGGCTCCGGCACGTCCGGCTCGTCCGCGCTCGACCGCGTGGCCCGGCGCTCACTGCGACGCCGGAGCGCGTACGCGACGGACGCCGGAACAAGCCGGTCCAGCGGCTCCCCATACGGGCGGCACGCCGCACCCGCGAAGCCAAGCAGCGCCAGCAGCGCACCGACGACGACGCGGACGACCGACGGGTCACCGAGCACCATGACGGCGACACCCGCTGCCCCCGCCGCCAGGTAGGCGGCGTGGCGGAAGGTCAGCGAGCCGACGAGCCGGTCCTCGACACCCGTCTCGGCGGGGACGCCGACTCGGAGGCGGTTGGCGTTCACTGGAGCGCCGAGACGACGAGCCCGACGATGACGCGGGCGGACAGCGCGATCGCGAGACCGGCACCGGCGGCGACGAGGCCGTTGCGCGCCTCCAGCTGGCGGCTCGGGCTGCCGCCGGCCGTCGTGTACTTGACGCCGTTGATCGCGATGAACAGCACGGCGACCGACGCGGCGATGGCGGTGACGTAGTTGGCGAGGTTGTTCGCGAACGCCTTGACCTGAGCCATCCCGTCGTCACCCGGCGCCGCCCACGCGTTCGACGCCCCGACCATGACGACCACCTGCGCCGCGACGAACCCGCGCCGCCACCGCTTGACCCGCCCCCCGCTCCTGTCCTTGTCCTTGTTCTTGCTCTTCTTGATCTTGTTCTCTCTCACTTCTCTACCTCTCTCTCCTGCTGTTGCTGTTGCTCTGCTGCTCCACCCGACGAGCCGCTGGGGGTCACTCCTCCACCCGCTCCTCCGCGCGTGGGTGGAAGCGCACCCCCGACCGCCGTGCGCGCGACCGCGCTGACGCCGCCGGTCTTGACCGCGACCGCGGTCCGGACGGCCATCCGCGCG